>CAMFHT010000154.1 GCA_945952245.1 uncultured Rhizobium sp.
GTCTCCGCCCGCGTCACGGATCGAGGATGCCATGAATTCGAGCTCTTCCGACTTGGTGTCGCCGGTACCGATCACGAGAATGCGGGGACGGGTCGTCGTCATGCGCCTGCCTTTGCGTTTTCTGGGAATGAGGAATGATGGATTGCGCCGTTGGCGCGGGAAAGGGCGTTGCTGCGGCCGGAAAGCCGGGCGGAAATCTCGTTCGCCGCGGCGCGCACGCGCTCGCCGAACCGGGCCGCCGCGGTCTCGTCGATCCGCACCAGCGGGCAGGCGATGGCGATCGCGCCGATCGGCAGCCGGTCCCGGCCGAAGATGGCGGCGCCCGTGGAATAGACGCCTTCCTCATGGCCCTGGATGCCGACCGAATAGCCGCGAATGCGGGTTTCGGCCAGAATGCTGCGGATCTCGCGAGGGTCGGTCAGCGTAAAGCGCGTCGGGGCCTCGAGCGGCTGGGAAAGATACTGGTCCACATAGCTTTCCGGCGCGTGCGCCAGCCAGGCGAGACCGGAGGCCGTGCCGTTAAGCGGGAGCCGTACGCCTGTTGCCACGCTCACCCGGTTGGCGCGGGTGGAATCGGCCACGAAGGTGGAGTTGAGGAAACCGCCTTCGAATTCGGAGAGATGCGTCGTCTCGCCCGTCTCGTCCGCGAGCGCCAGCACGAAGGGCCGGGCGATCTCCAGGAAGGGGAAGTGGATCTCGCGGATGCGCGAGAGCCGCACCAGCGCCGGGCCGAGCCGGTAACGGTGGCTCTCCTCGTCATGCTCGATCATGCCTTGCTCGGAAAGCTGGATCAGCAGGCGCCGGGTGGTCGCCTTGTCGAAACCGGTCGCGCGGGCAATCTCCGTCAGGCCCATATCGGGCCGCAAGGCATCGAATGCCTTGAGAACTGCCATGGCCTTGCCGACCGTGCTCATCGCCGAATGGTCCTCCCGACCGTCTGCCGCAACCCTCTCCTGCGGCCGCCAAGCCTGCCTCTTCTCGGGCAAAATTACTTAACGTGTGAATTACATTGACACCGGACGGAAAAGTTTGCAAGTCTAAATATGAAACACGGGTTCGCATGATGAACCCGGAGGGAGCGGGAGGAAGACATGCTGAACCAGGAAGCCATCGATGCCCTTGCAAGCCAGGCTGTTCCGGCCCGCGGCCATCTGATCAACGGGCGCATGGTCGAGGGATCCGAGCGGATAGAGGTGACGAGCCCGATCGACGGAAAGCTCTTGACCACCATTGCAGCCGGTACGGAAAAGGACGTGGACGATGCCGTCGCCGCTGCCCGCGCCGCCTTCCCGAAATGGTCGCGGTCCGGTCCCGCCTTCCGACGCAAGGTACTGCTGAAGCTTGCGGAGCTGATCGAAAAGCATGCGCTGGAGCTCGCCGTCCTCGGCGTGCGCGACAACGGCACGGAGATCGGCATGGCGCTGAAGGCCGAGCCGCTCTCCGCCGCCGGTACCTTCCGCTATTATGGCGAGGCGATCGACAAGATCTATGACGAGATCGCTCCGACGGCCCCGGAGGTGCTGGCGCTCGTCCACCGCGAACCGCTGGGTGTCGTCGGCGCCATCGTGCCGTGGCATTTTCCGATGATGATCGGTGCCTGGAAGGTGGCGCCGGCGCTTGCGGCGGGCAATACCGTGGTGCTGAAGCCCGCGGAGATCGCCTCGCTCTCGCTGCTCAGGCTTGCCGAACTCGCGCTCGAAGCCGGCATGCCCGAGGGTGTCTTCAATGTCGTCACGGGTAAGGGCTCCGTCACCGGCAAGGCGCTCGGCCTGCACATGGACGTGGACGCGCTGGCCTTTACCGGCTCCGGCGGCGTCGGACGGCAGCTGCTCGAATATTCCGCCCGCTCCAACCTCAAGCGTGTCTTCCTGGAGCTCGGCGGCAAGTCGCCCAACATCGTCTTTGCCGATACCGCCGATCTCGCCAGGGCCGCCAAGGTTTCGGCGTCAGGCATCTTCCGCAATTCCGGCCAGGTCTGCGTCGCAGGCTCCCGGCTGCTCGTCGAGGAAAGCGTGCAGGGCGCCTTCCTGGAACAGCTCGCCGCCGTTACGGAAAAATTCCGCGTCGGCAATCCGCTGTCGCTGTCGAGCGATATCGGCGCTGTATCGAGCGCCGACCAGCTGGGGAAGGATCTCGGCTATGTGGAAAAGGCCCGGGCCGAGGGCGGAACCGTCGTTACCGGCGGCAACCGTATTCTGGAAGAAACCGGCGGCACCTACATGCAGCCCACCATCGTCACCGGCGTGAAACCCGACATGACGCTCTTTAAGGAAGAAGTCTTTGGCCCGGTGCTGGCCGTCACCACCTTCAGGACCGAGGAGGAAGCGGTCAGGCTCGCCAATGGCACGGATTACGGCCTCGCCTCGGCGGTGTGGACGTCCAACCTCTCCCGCGCCCACCGCATGATCCGCGCCGTCCATGCCGGCGTCGTCCACGTGAACACCTATGGCGGATCGGACATCACCGTGCCCCTTGGCGGCTTCAAGCAATCCGGCTTCGGACGCGACAAGTCGCTGCATGCCATGGAAAAGTATACGGATCTGAAGACGGCGTGGATCGATCTGGGGTGAGGTGGCAGTTGGCGAAAGGCAAGCTCTGCCTTAACGTCGGAACTCAGTCCTGAGCCCCCTCATCCGCCTGCCGGCACCTTCTCCCCGCTGGGGAGAAGAGACGTGGAGCAGGCCCTACTCCTCCTCCGCTCCCGAAAGATGATTGCGGGCCGAGCCCTTGAGCTGGCCGACTTCACGGAGCATGGACTGGATCAATTCCGGCGGAACGTCGGCCATCATGTCGCGCAGCCAGCCTTCATGGGCGGCGGCCATTTCGGAGAACAGGGCCTCGCCCTTGCGGGTGAGCCTTGCGACGGTGACGCGGCGATCGCCGTCGGGAGTTTCGCGGATGACGAGGCCGTCCGCTTCCAGCCGCTCGACCAGGCCCGTCACATTGCCATTGGTCACCATGGTGCGGCGGGAAAGCTCGCCGAGACGCAGGCCCTCCCGTTCGCGGTAGAGCTGGGCGAGCAGGTCGAACTGCGGCAGGGTCGCGCCATATTCGGCGCGCAGCCGGCGGCGGATCTCGTGCGAGATCAGCTTGGTGGTCGACAAGAGTCTCAGCCAGAGCTTCAGCTCCGGCTTGCTCTCCGCCTGCGCCCCCTGCACGATGATCTCGAGATCCAATGGCCTGTCCCTTCCCGAAGCCGATGCCGGATCACATTAAGGCAAGAGATAGTTTAAATGTCAAAGGTTTCGCCGGGTTGTGCAGGGTTTCAGCGCCGCTTGCCTGCCAGCATGGTGGAAAGCATGTGGCCCGAGCCCGCTCCGGTGCCCGCGCCCGGCCAGGTGGAGGCGCCGCAGAGATAGAGACCTTCGACCGGCGTTCTGTAACGCGAATAACCGGGGACCGGCCGGAAGAGGAAGTTCTGGTCGAGATGGTGGCTGCCGGAGAGATTGTCGCCGCCGATGAGATTGGGGTTCTCCGCCTCCAGATCTTCGGGCGAGTAGACGGAGCGTCCCAAGATCTTGCCCGAGAGACCGGGCGCATAGGTTTCGATCAGCCGGATCACGCGGTCCGCGTAAGCCTCCTTCGCCTCGCCCCAGCTGCGGGCTGCAATCTCGCCCGCCGCATCGCCACGGATCTCCGCCGGCAGCACGCGCACCTGCACCCAGAGCACATGCTTGCCTTCGGGGGCACGGGATGGGTCGAGGGCAGTCGGCTGGCCGACGACGAGCGCGGGCTCCGCCGGCATCAGCCCGCCCGCCGCTTCCGCATAGGTCTTCGCCATCATCGCGAGATCGGGCGCCAGATGTACATAGGCGAAACGCTTCAGCTCCTCGCCCGCGGTCCAGTCCGGCAGCCCATCGAGTGCGAGATGCACCATCATCGTGCCGGGGCCGGCGCGGAACTTTGCCAGTTTCCGGTCGAATTCGGCGCGGTTCTGGTCAGGCTTGAGGAGCTTGCCGAAGACGAGCTGGGGATGCGCATTGGCGATCACCGCCTTGCGGGCGGAGAACTGCTCGCCATTCGCCAGCGTCACGCCGCTCGCGCGGCCGTTTTCCTGGTCGATCCGCAGAACCGCGTTGCCGGTCACGAGTTCGCCGCCGCGCTCGGCGAGAAGGCCGGTCATGGAGCGGATGATCGTATCCGCGCCGCCCTTGCCAATCACCATGCCGAACGCCTGGTTCGCCATGGATTCGAGATAGGGGAAAAGCGCCCCGCCCGCCGTATCCGGCGAAAAGTCGAGATGCAGGCCCCAGGCGGCCATCATCGTCTTCACCTTCTCGTTCTCGAAGCGGGCGTCGAGGAAGTCGCGCGGGGAAGCGAGAAGCATGCGGACGGTATCGTAGAGCCAGCCGGTGCCCTTCTCGCGCCAGGCCTTCCACACCACCTTGGCGGCGGCAAACGAGGGCATGGGCGAGCCGAGGAGCCCGAAGATATGGGGGGCATCGCCGCCGAATTCGGCAAACATCGTCTTCCACGCCGCGGCATCCCGCTGGGACAGTGCTGCGATCCGCCCGGCGGTCACGTCGAGATCCTTGCTGACGCCGAGCCAGGTCTGATCGCGGAAGATGCTGGCGAAGCAGTGCTCGGCCGGCACGAAGCCGAGGCCGTGGCGCGCAAGATCGCCCGCAAGTGCGCCGTGGAAGGCGGAACCGGCAAACATGGAGAGGTTCATGGCCGCGAAATCGTGCCGGAAACCGGTAACGGTGAGTTCCCCGGTCTTGACCGCACCGCCAGCCTCCTGCTTCGCCTCTATGACGGCGACGGACCAGCCCCGGCTCGCGAGGTTCACGGCGGCGGCAAGGCCGTTATGGCCCGCGCCGATGACGATGGCGTCATAGGTTTTCATGGTTTCGGTCCCCTCGCAGCGCGTTCTTCGCTCTTTATCCCCATATGCATACAATTTTCGCGAAGGGGTCAAGAGGGCAGGCCTGGCCAAGGCGATATGGAATCCACGGCCGATGCATCGCAAACGCCTTGTTCCGCCGAAGGTGAGGACTCTTCATGCCGTGATGGCAGTCCCGCGCCCCCGATTTCCGGTGACGGAAATGGCTGCTCAAAATACTTGCACCCACATATTTTGTGACATAGGCTGCCCTTCGACTGCCGCACGGGAGGTAAGGCTGCCAGAGGAAAAGGCGGCCACCGGCGGCCAATCCGGGGAACCAGTCATGTCTGCCACAGCTCTCACGCAACTCGCTTCCGCACTTCTCTCGGGCTCGGTCAAGGTGATCGATCTCACCGCGCCGCTCGGGCCCGAAACGCCCGTCATCAAGCTGCCGCCGGAAATCGCCGTCAACACGCCGGAAGTGAAGGTGCACAACATCTCGCACTATGACAAGAACGGCCCGTTCTGGGCCTGGAACTGGCTGGAGCTCGGCGAGCATACCGGCACCCATTTCGATGCGCCCGTGCACTGGATCACCGGCAAGGATTACCAGGACGGCACAACCGACCGCATTCCGGCCCAGAACTTCGTGGCTCCCGTCAACGTCATCGACTGCTCCGCCGAGTCTGCTGCCAATCCGGACTACCTGCTGACACCGGAAGCCATCAAGGCCTGGGAGGCCAAGCACGGCGAGATCGAGGCCGGCAGCTGGGTGCTGATGCGCACCGACTGGTACAAGCGCAATGGTTCGGCCGAGACCTTCCTCAATGCCGATGCCAATGGCCCGCATTCTCCCGGTCCGACGCCTGAAGCGATCGAATACATCCTTTCCAAGGGCGTCGTCGGCTGGGGCACGGAAACCATCGGCACGGATGCCGGCGCCGCCGGCGGCATGAACCCGCCCTTCCCCGCGCACAACCTGATGCACAAGGCCAACAAGTACGGCCTCGCTTCGCTCTGCCACCTCGACCAGCTGCCGCCGAAGGGTGCCGTGCTGATCGCCGCCCCGCTGAAGTTCGTCAACGGCACCGGCTCGCCGATCCGCGCGCTGGCGCTGGTTGCGGGCTGACCTGAACGGAAAAATGGGAGAGGGGGTGCAGGCCGCCCCCTCATCCGGCGCTACCGCGCCACCTTCTCCCCGCTGGGGAGAAGAGACAACGAGCCTATGGTTTTCCTAACTGAAAACGCATGCCGGGATCCCTACTCGCCAGCGGGGAGAGGTGCCCGAAGGGCGTAAGAAGGGGGCCAGGAGCACGACGCGACCGGGGGATCGTCCATGAACCAGCCTGACTACATCATCGCGGGAAGCGGCATCAATGCGCTGGTGGCGGCCTCGCTGCTCGCGAAGAAGGGCAAGCGTGTGCTGGTGCTCGAGCGCAATGCCGAGATCGGCGGCTGCCTGCGCACGGAGGAACTCACGGCCCCCGGCTTCCTGCACGATACCATGGCGACGACCATGGTGCTCTTCCTGACCTCCCCCGCCTATGGCGCGATCGGCAAGGATCTGGAGGCGCGCGGGCTGGAATTCGCCCATGCCGCGCTGCCGACCGGCGTGCTGCGCCCGGATGGCAGCCATGTCATCTTTTCCATGGACCGCAAGCGCAACATCGCAACCTTCGAGGCTGAGGCGCCGGGAGATGGCGCGGCCTTCTCCCGCGAGATGGACCGGCTGGGGGCGGATGCGCCCTTCCTCTTCTCGCTGCTCGGCGGCCAGCTCTGGTCCATGGCCATGCTGAAGACGGTTGCGAAGGAAGCCTGGAGGCGCGGCGTGCGCGGCCTTGCCACCTGGTTCGGCGAAGCGCTGGTGACGGCGCGCGCCCATCTCGAAACCGCCTATGCCTCGGAAAACACCCGCGCGCTCTGGGCGCCCTGGGTTCTGCATACGGGGCTCGGGCCGGAAAGCGCCTATTCCGGGCAGATGGTGAAGGTCATCGGCTTCGCCATCGAGCTCGCCGGCTGCCCGATCGTCAAGGGCGGCGCGCGGAACCTGCTCACGGCCTTCCACAAGCTCATCACCGATCATGGCGGCACGATCCGCACCGGGACCGATGTCGAGGCGATCCTGGAAGGACCGGGCGGCAGGGCCGGTGGCGTACGGCTTGCGGGTGGCGAGGAAATCCGCGCCACGTCCGGCGTGATCTGCTCGGTGGCACCCAACCAGCTCTATGGCCGCCTCCTGAAGAACTGGCCGAAACCCATGCCGGAGGAGGTGACCGCGGGTCTCCGCGAATTCCGCCATGGCAAGGGCAACATGCAGATTCACTACGCGTTGAAATCGCCGCCGCGCTGGAAGGCGGGGGCGGAGCTTTCCGAAGTCGCCCTCCTGCACCTCACGCCCGGCCTCGACGGCGTCTCCCGGGCGGCGAACGAGGCGGAGCGCGGGCTTCTGCCGGCGGAACCCACCGTATGCGTCGGCCAGCCCACGGCCTTCGACAAGAGCCGCGCGCCGGATGGACAGGCCGTGCTCTGGCTGCAATTGCCGGAAGCCCCGCGCTTCCTGAAAGGCGACGCCGCAGGCGAAATCGCGGTCGGTGCCGATGGCGTCTGGACCGAGCAGATCCGCGAGCGCTATGCGGACCGGATCGAGGCCATGCTTGCGGACCGCATCGAGAATTTTCGCGAGAGCGTGATCGCCCGACGCGCCTTCTCGCCGGCCGATCTCGAGCGCATGAACGTCAATCTCGTCGGGGGCGACCCCTATGGCGGCTTCTGCGGGCTCGACCAGTTTTTCCTGTGGCGCCCCTTCAAGTCTTCTGTTAACCACCGCACGCCCGTGCCGGGGCTCTACCACATCGGCGCTTCCACGCACCCGGGTCCGGGTCTCGGCGGCGGCTCCGGCTTCCTTCTGGGTTCATCCCTCAACTGACAGGCAGGTAAGATCACGATGGAGGATCGGTTTTCCGGCAAGATCCTGCGGCGCCCCGGCGACCGCGACGAGACCCTGCCGACCATGGGCGAAATCGGTCTCAACCAGTTCGCGCCCTATCTGATGAACCGCATCGCCGCGCGCTGGAATTCAAACCTGGCGGAAGAGCTCAAGGCCCACGACATCACCACGACCAAGATGCGGGCGCTGGCTATTCTCTCGCTGACGCCGTCGGTCACCATCAACGAGCTCTCCGTCTTTGCCGTCACCGAACAGTCGACCATGAGCCGCACGCTCGATTCGCTGGAGGAGCAGGGCTATATCCGCCGACAGCCGCGGGCGGAGGACATGCGCATCCGCGACGTCTCGATAACAGAGGAAGGGCGGGCTGCCTTCGGCAAGGTCTGGCCCTCGATGTACGATCTCTTCCTGCACATGTTCGATGGCGTCGAGGAGGAGGAGTACCGCCTCTTCCTCTCGGTCCTGCACCGGATCCTGACCAATATCCGCAAGCACGAGATCTGATCCCGGCTGCGGCAGACGGGCTCAGCGTCTCCGAAGGAGCCTGGTGCCCCCGAAGGGGTTCAATGCCCCTTCTGTCCGCGGAACTTCCGCTCCAGCAATCCGACCAGACGCACCATCGGCCAGAGGATCGCGATGTAGATGAGCGCTGCCGCGATCAGCGGCGAGGGATTGGCGTAGAAGGCCTGCGCATTGTTCGCTTCCTTGAGGAGCTCGGGCAGCGCCACCGTCGAGGCGAGCGAGGTATCCTTGAACATGGAGACGCAATTGCTCGTGGTTGGTGCGATGACGACCCTGAGCGCCTGCGGCAGCACGATCTTGCGCAGCACCACCGGGAAAGGCAGGCCGAGGGCGGCGGCCGCTTCGAACTGGCCCTTCGGAATGCTCTCGATACCGGAGCGGAACACTTCCGCCGAATAGGCCGCCATCACGATCGACAGCGCCATGATCGCCGAGGACCAGGACGAGAGGCTGATGCCGACGAAGGGAAGCGCGAAGTAGATGAGGATCATCACCACCAGCACCGGTGCCGCGCGGAAGATGTCGATGTAGACGACTGCCAGCAGCCGGAACGGCTTCAGGGCATAGAGCCGGATCAGCGCGATCAGCAGGCCTGCGGGAATGCCGATGCCGATGGAGGCGATGCTGAGCAGGAAGGTGTTCAGCAGGCCGCGCAGGAGGGCCGGCATGGCATCATGCATCACGCCGGCATTGAAGAAGGTATCGAGCAGCGACATGAGGCCCCCTCGTGGCTGGTCCGGCACGGCCCGGTTCGTCGGGCGTGCAAGGAACGGCAGAACAGAAATTGAAACGCTTTTTCCGGGCAAGGAAGCATGCCGGCCTCGCCTGATCAAGCGGGGTCCGGTCAAGGAAAACCCCGCGCCGGGCAAGCGGCGCGGGGTGGATCGTTCTGTTGGCAATCAGGCCTTCGGGATCGGCAGTTCCGTAACCGTGGCGCTGCCGGCCGGCGCATCGGGGCCGAACCACTTCTGGTGCATCGTGGCGATGGTGCCGTGCGTCTTCAT
>CAMFHT010000155.1 GCA_945952245.1 uncultured Rhizobium sp.
GCTACCGGTCGGGAAACCTCGAGAACGGCGCGGCCGAGCTCCGGATCGAGGACGACGTCAGGGCCTTCGACCCAGCCACCGTCTACGGCGCAGACTGACGCTGCCGCAAACCGGCGGGTTCCTGCCGGAAATTGGCATATGTCTAAAATGTTACAAAAATTCATCCCCTGACAGCGAACCATAAGCGGTCCGGAGCGTTGCCCTTTGCACGCTTCGTCTTACATCCGGGAATGAGTGCGTTGCGGCTTAATGGAATTGAAACCGGAACGGGCGCTTCATAGGGCGAGGAGTGTTCAGCCGAAGGGGTTTTGAGGATGCTGAACTGGGGCTTGAATAGATCGAATGGCACTGTCGCGACGCTGGATCCGGCCGCCCCCACGCCACCCGTGGAAGCCAAGCCGCCCGTCGCACCGGTCAAGCCGCGCGCCCGCATCGCGCTGGCGCTTGGAGGCGGCGCTGCCCGCGGCTGGGCGCATATCGGTGTGCTGCGCGCGCTCGACGAAGCCGGCATCGAAGTGGGAATGATCGCGGGCACCTCGATCGGCGCCCTCGTCGGTGGCTGCTATCTCGCCGGCAAACTGGACGAGCTCGAAGCCTTCGCCCGCTCGCTCACCATGCGGCGCATTGCGGGCCTGCTCGATTTCACCATCGGCGGCGGCGGCCTGTTCGGCGGCATGCGGCTGACGAAGCGCATGCAGGAGCATCTGCAGGGCCTTGCCATCGAAGATCTCGACCGGCCCTTCGTGGCCGTGGCGTCCGAAGTGAACACGGGGCATGAAGTCTGGGTGACGAGCGGATCGCTGATCACGGCCATTCGCGCCTCCTACGCCCTCCCCGGCATCTTCGAGCCGATCCGCTGCAACAACCGCACGCTGATCGACGGCGCACTGGTGAACCCGGTTCCGGTCTCCGTGTGCCGCGCGCACGAGGAGCCGCTGGTGGTGGCGGTCAACCTCAACTACGACCTCTACGGCCGCTCGGCCGTCGTGAAGCACAATGCCAGCGTCCAGCTGGTTGAACCGAGCGTCAAGCGCGCCGAGGAAGCGCGTCTCGGCATGACCGGCGTCATGGTGCAGGCCTTCAACATCATCCAGGACCGCATATCGCGCGCGCGCCTCGCCGGTGACCCGCCGGACATTGCGTTGCATCCCCGCCTCGGCGATATCGGCCTGTCCGAATTCCACCGCGCCGGAGAAGCGATCGAACGCGGTTACGAGGAAGGCATGTCCAAGCTTTCGGAACTCAAGCGTTTGCAGGAGACGTTCGCGCGGTAGCCACCCTCCATTGAACGCAGTTCTTCATGCTGCGGGAGCCCGTCCCGCAGCATCTGGCGAGGTCAGCCCGCGATATAGGCCTTTATGTGCTCGGCCTCCTGCTCGATTTCACGGATGCGGGATTTCACCACGTCGCCGATCGAGATCATGCCGACGAGCTTGCCGTCCTTCTCCACCGGCACGTGGCGGAAGCGGCGGGCGCTCATGACTTCCATCAGATCGTTGGCGGTTGCTTCCTCGTTGCAGCGGTAGACGTTGGTCGTCATCACGGAGGCGACCGGCTGCATCAGGCATTCGGCCCCGTGCCGGGCGATGGCGGAGACGATGTCGCGTTCGGAGAGAATGCCGGCGATCTTGCCTTCCACGCCGGCGATGATGACGGCGCCGATCTTCTTTTCGTGGAGCATGTGCGCGGCATCGCCGAGCGTGGTATGCGGGCCGATCGTGAAGACGTTCCGGCCTTTCTGGTCGAGCATTGCCTTAACGGATACAGACATTCGCTTCCTCCCAATCAAGATGGAATGTCCGGACCGAGACGGTCTTCAACCGTCCCCATGCAAGTCCGGTCGAGAAATGGTGCCTGTCATTTCAGGCGAAAGCAAGCCGGAGGTTGAGAAATCGTTAATAGCCGAGGATGCGCGCCGGTCTGTCGAACAGCGGAAAGGCCAGAAAGCCGAAGACGAGGCCGCCAATATGGGCTTCCCAGGCAATCTCGGCATTCTGGCTGCCGGTTAGAGGCAATCCAAAGGCAATGAGCAGGTTGCCCACCACGCCGCGAATCAGCAAGCTCACCGCCGTGCGGCTGGCTAGAACTTCCCCGATAGACATCAGCGGATAAAGATGCACCGGACCTCGATCGAAACCACGCATTCGCGGCGGAAAGGCAAAGCGGCAGGCCGCTCCCATGAAGGCGGAAATCACCCCGGACGCGCCGATGACGAGTTGCACTTCGCCCCAATGCAGGGCGGCGTAGAGCGCGGCGGAGACCACGGCGGAGGCGATCCAGAACAGCACGGCGCGGCCTGTCCCGATCCGGCGCACGACGGGTGTGCCAAAACTCATCAGCCAGAGGCAGTTGAACAGCAGGTGTTCCAGGCTGCCATGCAGGAAGGAGTAGGTAAGCGGGGACCAGATCCACGCATAATCGCCCGCAAAAAGCGGGTAGACATAGCGCGCGGGAATGAAGCCGAAGGTGAAATCGAATTCGTTTGCCGTGTCCGGCGCCATCAGCCAGGCCTGAACGCCGTAGAGCACGACCATGAAGGCAATGATGCCGAGCAAGGCTGCCGGGAGGTTGAAGACGGGTTCGCTGCGCGGTTGTGGCGGCTCCGGAAGCGGTTCTGGCGGCAGTTCGGGTGTCGAATCGGTCATGAAAGCAGCCTAGAGCAGAAATGCCCGAGATGGGACTACCAGTCTGTGGCTGGCCTGCCTGCGCTGAAATTAGTTATGAAGAAAACCTTATCGGCTGGGTTGAAAAGAGGCAGCTCTCAAACCCAGAAAACCGGATTTTGACAGGCTGTTAACCCTACCGGCCTTCCAGTGGCATGCTTCTGGCACCCTCCCCGGCTAAGGGCGTTCTCAAACCTCGGGACGCCCCAAACCGGGACAGGTGTCATGCAGCTTACCATTTCCAAGTCGGTCTACGGCTATTGGAACTCCATCCGCGGCGATCAGCCGGTGCCCTCTCGCTCGGCGCTGCAGCCGGGACCGATATCGCATCTGTTGCCTGATCTCTTCATCCTGCAGTGGCAGGGAGACGGCGAGATGACGTTCCGCCTGGCCGGCACACGCGTCAGCACCATTCTGGGCACGGAGCTGGCAAATCAGCCTTTCGCATCCGTCTGGGCCGAGCGCGAGGCGAGTTTCATCGACGCCCTTGCCCGCAGAAGCGCCCTCACCGGCAAGCCCGTCTGCCTCGACATCCGTGGTTTCCGCATGGACTATCCGCCCCTTGCCTTCGAGATGGTGCTGCTGCCGCTCCTGGACGTGCCCCAGGCACCTGGCCGGATGCTTGGTTCCCTCGCCCCGCATTTCACCTCGTCCTGGCAATTGCTGGAGCCGGTGGATTCGCTGCGGATCGAGGCCATGGAGGTCATCGATGGAGACGAGCAGGACGATCTTGCCGTCGAGACCGTGCCCAGGCAGCCCCAGGGCCAAGCGCCATGGTGGCGCCGGCTGATGGTATGGGGCAGCACGACACACAGCCACGAACCTCCATCGCGATTGTCTTAAACAACGCAACCGAGCCGGCATACATCGTGAATACAACCTTCTGTTAAGAGCTTGGAAGTATTTTGGCTGGAGGCAATTTCCAGCAGATGGCATTCATGTTTCAGCACCAGGCCAGCCAGACCGCCGCTCCGCCGCCGCGATCGACCGATCAGCGCTCGTTCCAGCGCGTGACCGTGAACCTGCCTGGCCGCCTCATGCTCGCAAACTATGAAGAGTTCGAATGCGTGGCGCTGGACATGTCGCCGGGTGATGTGGCGATCAGCTGCGTCGGCCGCCCTTCTGCCGGCGAGAAGGTCATCGCCTACATCGATCATCTCGGGCGCGTCGAGGGTCAGGTCCTGCATCTCACCCCCGGCGGCTTCATGATGACCATCGTCGCGTCCGAGCGGAAGCGCGAGAAACTCGCGGCCCAGCTGACCTGGATCGCCAACAAGCACGAACTCGGCCTGCCGGAAGACCGCCGCCACGATCGCCTGACGCCGCGCGTCACCACATCCGAGCTGACGCTCGACGACGGTCGTCGCTACACCTGCCGGATCATGGACTTGTCCCTGTCTGGCGCAGCGCTCGACATCGAGTTCCGCCCACCCCTCGGCACCGCAGTCCGCCTCGGCAGCATGCGCGGCCGCATCGTCCGCCATTTCGTGGAGGGCGTGGCCATGGAGTTCATCTCCGTACAGTCGCGAGAGGCGCTGCGGGAATTCCTCTGATCTTTTGGCGTTACGTAGAACTCTAACAGCCCGCTTCCCGCGGGCTTTTTTGCGTCCTGTCATCGGCGCAGCGGAAAAAGTGGGTACCGCTCGATAAAAATTTTCGCGCTCTTGCACGGCTCAATTGTGCCGAAACCAATCTCCTTCGTATCATCACAGTACATGAAAGAAGTAATTGGTTGCATTTTATGCATTCAGCGAGTTCATTGATTACCATGAAGCCGTGACGGTTTCACGGTTAATATTTACCGCTGGACGTCAGCAGATTCCTTTGTTATCAGTGTTTTATGTGGCGGTCTCCGTCGGGGCGAGCAACGGATTGGCTCGCATTTGAACCAAATTTTCCGCTTATTCGATTAAAGTTCACCGCTCATTTTCCGAAAAACATCTTCAAGTTATCACCTGTTTTTACTCGAATACATTCTTTATTTTAGCGCATGCTTTTGCGTCACATAAAAATATACATGTCATTGTGCTTCTCAATCGGGGAGAAACACGATGGCAACAACAAGAATACTGAAGGGTCTCGCTGCCGCCGCTGTGGCCGTCTCGGCCTTCGCCGGTACCGCGGAGGCTGCTCCGGCCAACATGAAGATCATCGGCCGCGCCAACCCGCCGATCGGGGCCTACGAGTATTGCAATGCGGATCCTTCGAACTGTCTCGACCGCTATGCCGATACCGGACCGACCGTGCTGACCGAGGGTCTCTGGAAGACCATCCTCAAGGTCAATTACCAGGTCAATTCCACCATTCAGCCCATGACCGACCAGGAGATCTACGGCGTCGAGGAAAAGTGGGCTATCCCCACCACGGTTGGCGATTGCGAGGATTTCGCGCTGCTGAAGCAGAAGCTGCTGATCAAGGCGGGCTTCTCCCCCTCCGACCTGCTGATGACGGTGGTGTTGCAGCCGAATGGCGATGGCCACGCCGTGCTGACCGTACGCACGGACCGCGGCGACTTCGTGCTCGATAACATGCGCGACAAGGTCATGCTGTGGTCCGAGACCGAGTACAAGTTCCTGAAGCGGCAATCGACCACCAGCGAAATGGCCTGGGACAAGATCCAGGATGGCCGCGACGCCTATGTGGGCAGCCTCTCGCAGTAAGTTTTGCTTGTGAGCGCCAAGCCTAGCCGCCTGCGCTCACGAGGTGGCAAGCCGGTCAGTCCCCGCACCGTCCCGACCGGAAGCCAGGAGCCGATCCCGTCTGTCCCCGGGATCGGCTCACCCATTTTCAGAAAAACGTCCGCATGACCAGTGACAGGCTGACACCATAGCTCGCGGACCAGACGGCGATGAGGACGACGATCACGCCGAGATCGGCCAGCGACCCCACCCTTCTCGACCGGTATGCCCGACTTTGATCCCAGAGCAGCGCCGGGCCGGCCAGAACGGCAATCGCCCAGGGCAGGACTCGGTTCTCCATCTGCAACCCCTGCCTCTGTTCCGGCCAATGCGCGCCGACGATCGGCCGCAAGCACTCCAGCACGAGGAGAGACACGAGAAAACCCGATAGCCCGGCATTGGCGAGAGTGATGACGTTCATTGTCCGTTAACCATAATTACCGACCCTGTATCCATCGATTCCAAAGCAAGTGCCGTGCCGCGCAGAACTTTTCCACATACGGAGAAGCGACCACGCCGAGCGGCCTTTCCAGATGGCAGATCCAGAATGGCACAGACCGCGGCAATGGCGACGGCTTCAGAGCATGATAGCCTGATTTCCAACAGGTTTCTGGTGAAGTTAACCGCCGGGATGGCCCTGATGGCAGCGCTGACTGCCGGCGTCGTCACCGGCGGACACTGGCTCGGCAGCCGCATCAGGCTCGGTGGCCATACCGAGAGCCGGCAGCCCCAGGTGATCGATATCGGGAGGGACCGTCTCTCGCTTCCGGCCAACATGATCCGTTTCGAAGCACAGCGCCGCAGCGGTCCCGCCGAACGCGTCGATCTCTACCTCACCTGGCCGGACATGGACGGCTTTACTGCTGGAAACAGCGACCGTTTCAACGATCTCACCAGGAGCCGCGGCCTGATCTTCGTGCAGATCAGCCAGTCCGTCATGTCGAAGGACATGTCGGGCCGCGTCGAGCCGATCTATTCCCGCTATTTCGAAGGCAGGCCCGCCGATGCCGGCCATGGGCTTACCCTGCATCATTTCCGCCCCGAGGCCGGTTACGAGCGCGACGTGCTGCTCACCGCGCCGCGAGAGGGCAAGGACGGTTATGCCGTCCGCTGCGTCATCCCCGGCAAAGCCTCGGAGGCAACGAGTGCCGATTGTCAGCGGGATTTTTCAGCCGGTGAGGACCTTAGCGTTCTCTATCGGTTTTCGAGTGATCTCCTGCCCGAATGGCGTCAACTTGACGCGGCCGTCAGCCATCTTGTGGCCGACCATCTCATGAAGAAGGCCGCGAAAACTCCCTAAAAACCAGCGCCCGGACAGAACCAATCATTAAACATAAACCGATTGGTAACGCTAATCCGCTACCGTCGACACCCAAGGGGCAAGTCGGGATTTCACCGGCTTCGGCGAAATACATGCAAGCAAAGAGTAGAGTAGTGACACAATCAGCATTCACCGTAGCAGCCGGGCGCTCCGGCATGTCATTCCTTCGTACGGTTACATGCCTGCTTTTCGCGGCGGCCCTTACCGTTACCGGCACCAGTTCTCCGGCTCTCGCCGCCAAGGGCAAGAGCGGGAAATATGCCGGCATCGTGGTCGATGCGCGCACCGGTGACGTGATGTACAGCGAGAACGCCGACAGCCTGCGCTATCCGGCCTCGCTCACGAAGATGATGACGCTCTACCTCGTCTTTGAAGCGCTCGAAAGCGGCCGCATCCAGCTGAATACCCGCGTTCCGGTTTCCAAGAACGCTGCTGCAGAACCTCCGTCCAAACTCGGCCTGCGCCCCGGCAGCACGATTACGGTTGAACAGGGCATTCTCGGCCTCGTCACCCGTTCCGCCAACGATGCCGCAACGGCTCTCGGCGAATTCGTCGGTGGTTCCGAAGGCCGCTTTGCCCAGCTGATGACTGCAAAGGCCCGTGCGCTCGGCATGACGCGCACCACCTACCGCAACGCCAACGGCCTGCCGAACACCGCACAGATGACGACGGCTCGCGACCAGGCCCGCCTCGGCATCGCGCTCCGCAAGCATTTTCCGCAGTATTACCACTACTTCTCCACGCGCTCCTTCCAGTTCGGCCGTCAGGTCATCGGCAACCACAACCGCCTGCTCGGCGTGGTGAAGGGCGTGGACGGCATCAAGACCGGCTATACGCAGGCTGCCGGCTTCAACCTCGTCACCTCCGCCCAGGCCGATGGTCACTCCGTCGTCGGCGTCGTGCTCGGCGCGCCCTCCGGCGGCTGGCGCAATGCCAAGATGCGGCAGCTGGTCGAGGCCTATCTGCCGAAGTCTTCCCGTGGCCGCGGCCAGGCGGAAGCCGTTGCGTCCGCGGCTCCCGAGCCGACGCCTGCTCCGGCACCGGTTGCTGCTGCCGAAGAGCTTGAAGATGATGCGCCGGTCTCGACCGCCTCTGCCGCCAAGGGTGTAGACCTTCCGGAAACCGGTCCGCTTCCGGATGCCCGTTACGCCTCCGATGCGAATCTCGCCAATGCAACGCTCTCCTCCGATGGCACGGCTGGCCTTGCCCCGAAGAAGAAGATCCCCGGCAAGTCCAGTGCTGCCCTCGGCTACCAGGCTCCGGCGGACGTGCAGAAGCCCGTCGAAACCGCCGCCGTACAGCCGAAGGCTTCCGATGACGCCGACATCGACACGCTGACTACCGCGTCCACGCCGAAGGGCTGGGTCGTTCAGGTGGGTGTCTCGCCGAACAAAGATATGGCCATGGGTCTGCTCGACGCAGCCAAGGCCAAGGGCGGAAAGGTATTGCGTTCCGCCACTCCCATAACCGTCGCCGTTGCGAACGGCAGCAGCCAGCTTTACCGGGCTCGCTTCGCCGGCTTCGAAGACCAGGATGCAGCCGTCAATGCCTGCAAGGCTCTGAAGCGTCGCGGTGTCAACTGCTGGGCCAGCGCCCAGTAAACCCGGGGTCGGCTCCCTCGTTCAGGGAGCTGCCCTTTCCGGGAGCGGGTCTCCGCCTCCGACAAACCTCGATCCAGTATTGCGTCACGGGGAATACTTGAAATGGCCATCAACGAAAACAGACCCGACGTGCTCGAAAGTCAGGCAAATCCGGTTCCATCGTCCGGTACTACGCTTCACCCGCTGCACGAGGCCGCCATGCGGCTGGCGGACATGGGCTTGAACCGGGTGCGCTCCAAGGCGAAGACGCGCGATCTCGTCTCCATGCTTCTCTCCCACGGCGCCCGCGCCTGGCGGCTGAACCAGCCGAAGGCATCGGTACACCTCTATGTCGCGCCGAGCGAGGGACGCTTCCCGGTATATCTCCGGATCCGCTGAGAAGAGTTTCATTCAACAATGCAGAAGGGCGCCTCGTCGGGCGCCCTTTTCGCATACAGGGGAAGGGTCAGCTCGTGCTTACAACAGACCGAGCTGCATCAATTCCTTCTTGAGGTCCGCGGGCATGTCGGCCACGCCCTCGCCCAGAGCCGTCAGGTCGCGCGGCGCATCGTCTGCGGGAAGGTAGCGCCAGCCCTGGAAGGGCCGCCTCGGCTGCAGTGCCGTCTCGATCACCTCCGGCCCGAGCACCAGATCGCAGCGGGTGATGCCGGCCTCGTCGGTGAAGGTCCTGATGTCGAGAAGCTTCTGGCGGGCCTGCACCTGCCCCTTGATGACCCAGTAGAGCGAGCCGCCGTCCAGCAGTTCCTCAAGCCGCTTCGGCACCATGCGCGTGGTGTGGACGCTGTGGGGTTCCAGCCCCGCCGCGATCGCGATCAGCGAGCGATGCGCCACCCAGTCGCGCAGGTCCTCGATCGAATCCGCGCCGACGCACAATTTCAACAGATGCAGTGCCATGGTTGTATTTCATTCCAGATGCCGCGCCGGAAGCGCGTTCAGCACTCCACGAGATTGACGGCGAGACCGCCGGTGGAGGTTTCCTTGTATTTCTCGCTCATGTCGTAGCCGGTCTGGCGCATGGTTTCAATA
>CAMFHT010000156.1 GCA_945952245.1 uncultured Rhizobium sp.
GTGCTCAACATCGCGCTTGGCATCCTCGTCTCCGCAGTCGCGCTCTTCGTGCTGCGCGGACAATTGCCGGAGGTGGATTTCCGCATCCGGCCGCTTGCGGCGGTGATGCTGTTCCTGCTGTTCATGAAGGAGCTCTTCCGCTCGGCGGGGCGGGTGGCGCGGCTTGTCTTGTCGCGCAATCCGGATATCTCGCCCGACATCGTCATTGTCCCCGTCTCGCTGACGCGCGATGCGGAGCTGACGCTGCTCTCCAACCTCATCACGCTGACGCCCGGCACGCTGACCGTCGACGTGACGGAGGACCGCCGGGCGCTGATCGTTCATGCGCTGGAGGCGGACGACCAGGATGCGGTGCGCCGCGACATCCGCTCCGGCTTCGAGCGCGCGATCCGGGAGGCTTTCCGATGACAGCAACGCTGATCCTCACCTCTGTCGCCCGCCTGTCACTGGCGGCGCTGGCGGTCGCCATGTTCCTGACTCTCTACAGGGTGGTGAAGGGGCCGAAGCTCGGCGACCGGGTACTGGCGCTGGACATGCTGACCTCGATCGCCATCGGCTTCATGGCGGTCTTTGCGATCCTTTCCGGCCATTCGCTCTACATCGACATCGCGATCGCGCTTGGCCTCGTCGGTTTCCTGGCAACCGTCGCCTTCGCACGCTTCATCATGACGCGTGAAGTGAAACGCCCGCCAGCGCCATCGCCGGCCAGGCCGCGGCCCCAACGCTACGGGCAGAGGAGGGTGCGCCGATGATGATGCAGGTGCTTCAAATCCTTGCCGCCGTCATGCTGCTCGCGGGCAGCTTTTTTTCGCTCGCGGCCGCCATCGGCCTCGTCCGCCTGCCGGATCTCTTCACGCGCATGCATGCGGCTTCGAAGGCCGGGCCGGTGGGTGCCGGGCTGCTGCTGGTTGCTGCCGGCATCTATTCCGGAGACCTCGCCGTCCTTGCCCGCTCCGTTGCCGGTTTCTTCTTCCTCATCCTGACGACTCCCATTTCCGCGCATCTTCTCGCGCGGGCCTCAATTATTGCGGGTAATAATCCACAGGAGCATAAGCTCCGAAATCAAAAAAAGTCCGGGAAAACCGGCTGAGCCACTTGTTTCCCATAACCAGGAATGAGCAATGGACCTCGATCCAAAAGGTGAGCATCTTTATTGCATTGCGGAAATAGTCCTATTCTTGCCGCCACAATATTTCCTATATTGTAGATGATTTTTATTATTGGATTTTATGCTGATTGGTGCTACCTGAACAACATAGAGTGTCTGTGTTGAGTGTAATATGACCGAATTTGCGGTTACGTTGCGATGATCGGCTTCGACGGAAGCCGGGCTTGCAATGTCTAGAAATCGGCATTTGAAGCATTGTTCTACACGGCGCGGGTGAAGAGCCTGGCAGCAAGAGCATGTCGAACCTAGGGGTAGGAAAGGCATGGTCGCACGGCAGACCCGATCCGGAAAGCATCACGGCATCTCTAGAAAAAAACCAAACGGCCCGAAGGAACGGGCCGAATAACCGGGCGTGGTTACAAGGAGACGAAACGAGATGGTAGAGAGTGTGAGCGGCAACGGCCAGGAACTGCTGGTCGAGCTGACGGCGGAAATCGTGGCCGCCTATGTCGGCAACCACGTGGTTCAGGTGGCTGATCTGCCGGGCCTGATCGCAGATGTGCATGCGGCGCTGAACAATACGAACGCACCGCAGCCGATCGTGGCACAGGTCGAGAAGCAGAAGCCGGCCGTTTCGGTCCGCAAGTCGGTGCAGGACGACCAGATCACCTGCCTGGAATGTGGCGGCTCGTTCAAGTCGCTGAAGCGTCACCTGATGACCCATCATTCGCTGTCGCCGGAAGAGTACCGCGACAAGTGGGAACTGGCTGCCGATTATCCGATGGTCGCGCCGGCCTATGCGGAGGCGCGGTCGCGCCTCGCCAAGGAAATGGGCCTCGGCCAGCGCCGCAAGCGCGGCAAGTAAGATCAGGCATGGCCTGAATGCGACATGGCCCGGCCGTTGAGCCGGGCCAAGTGCGTTTTGGCGGCATGTTGCGCGACTGCCTCAGCCGACGTCTTGTACGCTAGTGCCCTTGTAGCCCAGTTTTCTGGCGGCGGACTCCAGCGGCGATATAGCCATGACCTGAGAACCCGTGGCTTTCACCTTGTGCGGCCCCTCGTCCGTATAGCTCAGGCTGGTCGGATCATATCCCGCCGCCTTTATGATCTGCTTGACGATGTTGACGCTCAGCGTCCCGCCATCGCGCTCGAAAATATAGGTGGTCATCGAAATCCTCCCTGTTTTCATGGTTGAGCAGGCCATGTCCCGATGGCCTGTTCGGGGATCATGCGCCTTCTTGTTCCGCCGTGCCTTTGCAGGCGGCAGCCAGACCTTTGTGCAATGCAGTCAATCATGCCAGTTCCCACCACCGATGAAGCAAGCGCAGATCGACACGAATAGGACAGGCGGCCTATCGAGCAGGCGCCTCTGAAACAAGTTCATTCATAAAATCAACAGAGTTATCTCTTCCGTCGATTTTTCGGATTTCATTTCTGCAAATCTATGGCAGAATATATTCCTATTTTTGGAGGAGTTCAGTCATGATTCTGCAGAGCCGGGCGTCCGTGGTGACGTCCATTCACCGTCCTTTCTGGCCCTATGTCTTCATCGCCCGACCCTCTTCGAGCGAGGAGGACAGGCGCGCCCGAAAGGTCGATCCTGGAGTGCCCGAGATCGGGGAGACACGCAGGCAGGAGCTCTGCATTTCCCTGCGTCAGGCCTGCCGCGTCGTCCTGCAGCTGACGGCGGAGCTCCTCGCCTTCACGGCGGAACGAGCCCACAAGCGGCGGGATACGCGGCGGCAGCGGTGTCACGTGCGCCAGATCGCCATGTATGTCTGCCATGTACAGCTGCGCATCCCGCAGCCCGACGTCGCCTTCGCCTTCGGCCGTGACCGCACGACGGTCCGCCATGCCTGCGCCATGGTCGAGGATCGCCGGGACGCCAAGGGTTATGACGAGTTCGTCAGCGCCGTGGAAAGGCTCGCCGTCCTCGTCTTCCAGCCGGCGGAGGGCGCTTTCGATGACTGAGAGGCCGGATAGCACTCAAAAGGGCCTCGTTCGCCTGCTGCAGTTCGTGCTGCGCGGGCCGGCAAGGCTGGAAGGCGAGGGGCCAGAGCTGGCGCTGGTCCTGGCGGATGGCTCGCGCCGCCGCTTTTCCCGCCCGCTCGTCACCGCCTGTGCCCGCCGCGGGCTCGTCTCCCTCCGCGCGGACAGATGTACGGCCATGCCAGAGGCCCGGACGGCCCTGAAGCGCCTGCTTGCATCCCCCGATCAGACGTTTGCAAGCCAGCACGGACTTGTTGCGAAGTCGGAGCGTATCGTCGGGGATGACAGGGAGATCGTGCTGGTCAACCAAGCGAGCACGGTGCTCATGCAACTGCAGCGGCTGAAGGAGAAGGATGGCTCCCCCTGGTTCCCGGAGGAGGCAATCGCGGCCGGAGAGCGCCTCGCCGCGGACTTCCAGTTCGCCGGCCTGCAGCCGCGCATGACGGCCTCCTGGGAGCCGCGCTTGAGCGCAGGACCGAAAGGCACCCGCGGCGCGCAGGCGGAGCTCACCGATAGCGTTGCCGATGCCCGCGCCCGAGTGAACCGTGCCGCAGGCGCACTCAGTCCCGAGCTTGCCGGGGTGGCGCTGGACGTCTGCTGTTTCTCCAAGGGACTGGAACTGGTGGAACGCGAGCGCGGCTGGCCGGCCCGATCCGCCAAGCTGATGCTCCGCACGGCGCTCATGATCCTGGCCCGGCATTACGGGCTGGTGCGGGTGCAGTGAAGGATCATCCGGCCCGCCGGCCTCAAACCCGTTCCGCGGCCTCTTGGCGGATGCGGTTGATCATGGACCGAAGCCCATTGGCGCGCTGGGCGGAGAGGTGCTCGATGAGGCCGATCTTCGAGAACAGCGTGGTGGCATCAAGCTTCGCCGCCTCCGAGGCATGCTTGCCGTCATAGGCGGCCAGCACGATGGCGACGAGTCCGCGCACGATATGGGCATCACTGTCGCCGCGGAAGTGCAGGACGGGGTCTTCTCCCGCCTCGGCATCGCTGACGAGCCAGACTTGGCTGGCGCAGCCCTGCACCTTGTGCTCGGCCGTCTTGAGTTCGTCCGGCAGGTCCGGGAGCGACTTGCCGAGCTCGATCACGTAGCGGTAGCGGTCCTCCCAGTCGTCGAGATAGGCGAAATCGTCGATGATCTGGTCGAGGGAGGCCATGGGCAGGGTCCGTGAGCTGTGGCTTGATGCCACGCATATAGGCAATATCCACGCTGATGAACAGAAACAGCTTGCCGCAGAGCCCCAAAAAATGCGCCGCGATGGAGGGGACCATCGCGGCGTCAGCCACACGCTGTGAAGTTGCAGGGCAGGCAATGCCGGCACCGGGGACTGGAGAGAGCCGGTGCAGGCGGGTCCACCCGGCCTTGATGCCGGATGGGTAGGGAAAGTCCTGGGGGGTGACAAAGGGACAATAAGCCACCCCCCGGTGGTGAAGCGCCGCATGCCATTTGGCGCTCCGTATTCTAGGCTTCCGCCGGGCGGACCGGCGGCAGTCCGTCGGAAAGCCTCAGCTTTCCGGGTAGGGCCGCGGCAGGGGCACCGGCACATGCAGGGGCATGGCCTCGGCGCTCGCATCGGCGGGAACACTCCCGGTCGTCACCTTGTCGGCGACCGGCGGGCGATAAGGCTGGGGCTTCATCGGCATCGGCTGCCAGGCGGCGCCATCACCCACGGTCAGGCCTGCATCGCCGGAAGCAGGTGCCAGAGCAGCATCTGCAAAGGCTGCCACGGCCTGGGCGGCGAGCCCGGCATTCTCCGGCTGCCTGGGGGCCTCCGCGATCTTCGATGCAGGTGCGCCCGCGGCGGTCCGTGCTGCCGGATCGTCCGTGAATTTCGAGTTCAGGTAGTCATAGGCGATCAGCGCGCCTTCCTTGGCCCGGTAGCCGAGCGCGGTGAAGGTCTTGCCGCCCTTCTCGCAGACGTCAGGCTTCTCGCTGCACATGTTGGTGAGGTAGGCATAGGCGCCGGAGGCCATGCCGAAAGCATCGGCGACACTCACCGGCGGTGCATTCGCCAGCCGCTCCGAACTGCCCGAGCTGAACACCGGCAGAAGAACGAGCACCAGCGAAAACCAGAAGCTGCCCTTGATCAACGTCCACATGACCTTAGTCCCTGTTGTCCTCCGGTCTTGCGCCGGATGGAGCGAAGCCTTCCTGGCCCCGTTGGTCTGCACCTTATGTCCCGGCATGAAACACGGGCTTTCGGGAACCGCGGCAATTTGTGTCGAATTTGACTGAAATGCCGTCTTCCCGGGCAGAATTCAGAAATTCGATGGCATTTTAACGGCACCCGTTAAGCATATGGGCGGGCATGATCCCTTATCCACCGGGCTTTGCGGCGACGAGGCCTGCCACATTCCTTAACATCATGCGAAAACACAAAGTAAATCCGTCGCTTACGCCGCATTAACCACGTTCGCCAAAGCCCTCGGCGAATGTCGGAAAACGGGACTTTTGCCCCTCTGCGGCGTCCCGCTCCGGGTCATCTTTATCCTTTCCTTAAGCCGCGGGGGACTATTTTGAGGCTCCGAGGATGAGCCTTCGAAGGTAGTTTTGCGTGCGCGTATTGAGTGACATTTCCGGACGGGCCGGATCATTGGCGTCAGCCATGACCGACCGGTGGCTTCAAGCCACGGGAGGTGCCGTCGAGGTGCGCGCCGACGAACGCCGTCTGGTTCTAGCGACCGCCCGCCTGTCCTTCGCAGCCCTTTGCGCTCTCGTCGTCATCCTGCCCTTCTTCCTTGCCGCTTCCGTCGCCCTTCCCGTGGCCGTCGCGGTGGCGCTTGCCGCCTTTCTGTCCGTATCCACCAGCCTCGTGGGCTGGAGCCGCGGCCTTGCCAATGAAACCGCGCGTGCGGATGCGGAGGCTGTCATCGCCCGCCATGCGGGCCTCGACCCCTACCAGCTCTGCCCCGGACTCGTGCTGAGCCTCGATCCGCAGGGCCTCGTCACGGCCATAGGCGGCCGTGACCGCGAGACCTATCTCACCGCGCTTTCGGATGTCCGGGGCCGCGGGCTGATCGACCAGATCCACGTTTCCGACCGCCTCTTCTATCTGCAGGCGATCGACCGCCTGCGGCAGGGCGAAGCCTCGGCTGCGGTCGAGGTGCGGCTGGAGCCCATGGTGACGGGTGGTGGCACCGACGGCCAGTTCTCGCCCGTTCGCCTCGACATGAGTGCCGTGACCGACCAGGCGGGCGAACTTGCTGAAGTGTTCTGCCAGCTCACCGACAACACGCGCGCCGTGGCGCTCGCCCGCGAAGCCGCGGCCCGCACTGCCGAGGCCGAACGGGCGAGCGAATCGAAGAGCCGCTTCCTCGCCGCCGTGAGCCACGAGCTGCGCACGCCGCTCAACGCCATCAACGGTTTCTCCGACATCCTGCTCGGCGAATATTTCGGCAAGCTCGCAGACGAGCGCCAGCGCGAATACGTGACGCTCATCCGCCAGTCCGGCAGCCACCTGCTTTCGGTGGTGAACACCATGCTCGACATGTCGAAGATCGAGGCAGGCCGTTACGAACTGATCATGGAACCCTTCGTGGCCGCGGAACCGGTGCGCGCCTGCGCCGAAATGCTGACGCTCCAGGCCAAGGAAAAGGGCCTGACGCTGACGAGCCGCCTGCAGCGCGACATGGGCGAGGTCGTGGCCGACCGCCGCGCGCTGAGCCAGGTGCTGATCAACCTCGTCGGCAATGCCATCAAGTTCACCGCCCCCGGCGGCGTCGTGTCCATCGATGCGAGCCGCACCGGCGGACGCTTCGTGATTACCGTTTCCGATACCGGCATCGGTATCGCGGAAGACAAGTTGGCCATGATCGGCCAGCCTTTCATGCAGATCCAGAATTCCCTGACGCGCGCCTATGAGGGCACGGGGCTCGGTCTTTCGCTGGTCAAGGGGCTGATCGCGTTCCATGGCGGCGAATTCCGTATCGCCAGCCGGCCCGGCGAAGGCACTGTCATCACCGTCAGCCTGCCGGACGACGGCTCCGGCGCCTGCGTGGCGCACGAGGATGTGGACAAGGCAAGGCCCGTCGAATTTCCGCCGCGTCTCGGCGGCATGAGACAGGGTCTGGAAGCGCAAGAGGAGAGGAGCCATCATGGCACCGCGAAAGCGCAAAGCGCCTGAACCGAAACGCAGCCCTCAGCTGGCGGTACTGCTGTCCACCACCGCGCTCGGCCTCGGCCATCTCGCGGGCGGGCTCGGCCGGCTGATGGCGCGTCATCCGCGACCGATCTTCGGCACGCTGGGCTTTGCCGCGGTCTTTTCGGCGATCGCTGCCAATGCGCTCTGGTACCAGCCGCACCGGGTAAACGCGGCTTTCCTCGTCACGCGCGACATGGCGAATTTCAACGCGCTCCCCGGTATCCGGCCGAAGGCCGCGCCGCCCGCCGACATGACCACCTTCAAGATCGAACGCGCCGAGCCGGGCTCCGCCGCGGACAATGACAATGCGGAGGCGCTTCCGGCCTTGCCGGCAGAGGCTGGCGATACCGCTGCAGCCCTTCCCGCTGTCCAGCCGCACCAGCCGGAAAACGTGGCGCTTGCGGTTGCCGTGCAGCAGGCGCTCATCCAGCGCGGGCTTTACGACGGCGTGCCGGATGGGGTGATCGGCCCGCGCACGGCTGCTGCCATCCTGAACTTCCAGCGTGTGGCCGGGCTGCCGCAGACCGGCGAGGTGAGCGAGGAGCTCCTGAAGACGCTTGCCGCCGATGGCTCTCTCGCGCGCCAGGCCTCGGCAGCACCCGTCAAGTCCGCGCCGGTGACGACGCCGGTGGTGGAGGAAGACCCGGTTGCCGCCGCGATCCGCACCGCCAACATTCCTGCCCCCGCTGCCAAGCCCGCCCACAAGGATGCAGGCACAAGCGCGCCCGTCATCAAGGCTTCGAGCAGCGGGGACGAACTCGCCGACCTCATCCGCTCCGGTGGTGGCGACAGCGCCGCGTCCAGCGGCGGCACGGCTCAGGCCGATCCCGCGCTTGTCGCCAGGATCCAGCAGGGGCTTGCCCGCATGCAGTACCGCGACGTGACCCCCGACGGCGTGCTCGGTGCCCAGACCCGGGCGGCGATCCTGAAGTTCGAAAAGGATTACGGGCTGCCGCAGACCGGCGAGCCGAGCGAACGGGTGCTGAAGAAGCTCCGCGAAATCGGTATGGTCTGAGCCCTGCAGCACCGCGCTGCATCGCGTCCATTCATGATAATCAAAAGCCCGCTGCGATCACGCGCAGCGGGCTTTTCCATGATGGCCGATGCGTCCTTCAGGCAGCCATGGCCCTCACGCCATAGGCTGGACCGCTGTCTCCCGTCGAAAGCTTGAACTGCGCCATCATGCTGATGAGCTTCTCGCATTCCTCCGCCAGCAGGCGGGAGGCGGCGGTCGATTCCTCGACCATCGCCGCGTTCTGCTGTGTGCTCTGGTCCATGGAATTGACGGCCTGGTTGATGGTGCGGATACCGGTCGACTGCTCATTGGCAGCGACCGATATCGCCTTCATGTGATCGTTGATCGAGAAGATGAGTTCACTGATGGTCTTGAGCGCGGTGCCGGTATCGCTGACATAGCGGACGCCGCGGGCGACTTCAGAGGCAGATCCCTGGATCAGCTCCTTGATCTCCTTTGCGGCGCGGGCGGAGCGCTGAGCCAGTTCCCGTACCTCCTGCGCCACCACCGCGAAGCCACGTCCCGCCTCGCCGGCACGGGCGGCTTCCACGCCGGCGTTGAGCGCCAGAAGGTTCGTCTGGAAGGCGATTTCGTCGATCACGCCGATAATGGTCGAGATCTCCTTGGAGGACTTTTCGATCGCGCCCATCGCCTCGACGGCGTTTTCCACCACCTGAGAGGAGCTTTCGGCCTGCTGGTTGGCGCGTGCGGCGACATCCGTCGCTTCGGAAGCTCGCAGCGTCGAGTTGGAAACATTGGTCGTGATCTCGTCGAGCGAGGCTGCGGTTTCCTCGAGCGTTGCGGCCTGATGCTCCGTGCGCTTGGAAAGGTTGGTCACGCCGTCGCTGATGTCGCGCGAGCCGTTTCGGATCGTCTGCATGCTGGTCGCGATATCGACGAAGGTGTCGTTCAGCTGCCGGACGGAGCGGTTGAGATCGGCGCGGAGCTGCTCGAATTCGGGAGCGAACTTCTCTTCAAGCTGGAAACCGAAATCGCCGGCGCAAAGGCGGGTCAGTGCCTTGCCG
>CAMFHT010000157.1 GCA_945952245.1 uncultured Rhizobium sp.
ACCGATGCCGCAGCAACGCTCGGCGCCGTCAACAAGCGCATCGACACGCAGAACAACTTCGTGAAGTCGCTCTCCGACGTGATCGACAAGGGCGTCTCGAAGCTGGTGGATGCCGACATGAACGAGGAATCGACCAAGCTGAAGGCGCTGCAGACGCAGCAGCAGCTCGGTATCCAGTCTCTGTCGATCGCGAACGGCAGCGCACAGAACATCCTGTCGCTGTTCCGCTAATCGACAGCCGCTTAACCCGCGAATCAAGGCCGCGCCCGAAAGGGCGCGGCTTTTTCCGTTTTTGGCCCGGCGAAGCGAGCTTTACGGAGCCATTGCTCGTCATGGCGAATTCTAGCCCAGGTTTTTTTACAAAATTTTTATGTAGAATAATAAAATCTTAATTGCGTTAACCATTTGTTAACCATATCATCCATAATAATTCGTTAACAGAACGATGAATGGTCACCAGGGCAAAACGTGGCCATCGGCATGAAGCAAGTCATCGTTACCGGTTCTCCTCACTCCGGTATGTCCCGACACCTCAATGGGGCAAATGACCATGACAAGCATCCTCACCAATACCGCCGCAATGGCGGCACTCCAGACGCTGCGCTCGATCGACTCCAACATGGAGACGACGCAGAACCGCATTTCCTCCGGCTACCGCGTCGAAACCGCCGCTGACAACGCCGCCTACTGGTCGATCGCGACCACGATGCGCTCGGACAACCAGGCTCTCTCCACCGTGAAGGACGCCCTCGGCCTCGGCGCTGCAAAGACCGACACCTACTATTCCGGTATGGACTCCTCGGTTAAGGTCGTCACCGAAATCAAGGCGAAGCTGGTTGCGGCACGCGAACCGGGCGTCGACAAGGACAAGATCAACAAGGAACTCACCGAACTCAAGAACCAGCTGGCCTCGATTGCACAATCGGCCTCGTTCTCCGGTGAAAACTGGCTCTACAACGCCTCCACCCAGGCGCTCGGCACCAAGCAGATCGTCGCCTCCTTCACCCGCGCCGCCAACGGCACGGTTTCGGTCACGACGCTCGCCTTCGACACCTCGAAGTCGATCCTGATCGATACGCAGGCAGCAAGCCGCGGCCTCCTGACGAAGTCCAACCAGGTTACCCAGCCGAGCGGTACCACCACCGGCACCGCGACCTACTTCCTCATCAACGCCTCCTCGACGACCGCAGCGACCGGCGTGGAAGTCAAGATCGCGACGACCACCACCAATGACGACCTCGACGGCATGATCTCCGCGGTCGAAAGCGTGCTGCAGAACCTCACGGACTCGGCTGCCACGCTCGGCGCCATCAACAAGCGCATCGACATGCAGGACGAGTTCGTCCAGACGCTGATGGACGTGATCGACAAGGGCGTGGGCCGTCTGGTCGATGCCGACATGAACGAGGAATCGACCCGCCTGAAGGCGCTGCAGACGCAGCAACAGCTGGGTATCCAGTCGCTCTCGATCGCGAACACCAATGCTGCAAACATCATGCAGCTCTTCCGCCAGTAAGAGAATGAAGCCAGGCCGACCGGAGCCTGGCACGGGAAGCAAGCGGGCTGACGCCGCGGCCGATAGGCCCTGACGGCACCGCCGACCAACCGTGAAGCCGATGATGGCGCCGAACGTTTCTCGACAGACGAAACGGCGTCTCCCGATTTTCACCTTGCCGCCGGTCATCGGCAATCGGTGAAACAGTTGGACCGCGCACAGCCCTGGCGCGGTCCAACATCATTTCATCCTCGCACAAGTTTGGGCTTCTAGTTTCGTCTGAGCTGCGCTGTCAGCAGCCTGCCGTGCGGGAGGATTTCCCGTTCCGGCCGACCGAAACTGTTGGCGGAAGCCGTGAGGATCATGGGCAAGAACTTTACGTTTGCGACATGCCGACCCTTGCGGAAATCCGCTGCGGAAATGAATTCCGGAAAAGGTGGTCCCTGCAAATGAGCTTCGCACTCGAACGTTACCTGAAAGATTTTGGCGCACCGCAGCAGGCCCAGCCTGCCTTTGGCGATTTTTCTGCCGATTCTTTCGAGCACGATGCTCACGCCGATTTTCCGGCCATGGTGCCGGCTCCCGCCATCGATGCCGCGGCGATCCAGACGGAAGCCTATGCGGAAGGCTATGAAGCCGCCGCTGCAGAACTTGCCGCCCGGCACGAGGAAGCGCTGCAGGCGCTGCGGGAAAGCCATGCGCAAGAGCTTGAAAGACTTGAACAATCCTACCAGCAGCAGATTGCGGAGCGTGTTTCTTCGAGCCTGAAGCAGATCGCCGCCGAGCTCGCCGTCCACATCGGCGACGAGGTTGCAGCCTGCCTCGCGCCGCTGATGCAGCAGGAAATTGCCGAGAAGGCCGTGGCCGACATGGCCGTCCTCATACAGGAAGCCATCCTCGAAAAGGATGCCGGTCCAATTATAGTTAAAGGTCCTTTGCCGCTTTTCAATATTTTAGCAACCGAAATGGGGGAGGATGCAGCTCTGCTTCGCCATGTCGAAGCGGAAGACCTGGATCTCTCGGTCGAGATATCCGGGTCCGTGCTCGTGACCCGATTGTCGGCCTTTGCGGCTAGTTTGAAGAAAGTCTTAGAATGAGTGAAGGCGAAAACCATCACCACGGCAAGAATGAGATCCTGATCATCAAGCGCCACGGCGGTGGGCATGACGACGGACATCATGGCGGTGCCTGGAAGATCGCATATGCCGACTTCATGACGGCGATGATGGCGTTCTTCCTGGTGATGTGGCTCGTCAATGCGGCCAACGAGGAGACGAAGGCCTCCGTCGCCAGCTTCTTCAACCCGATCAAGCTGACGGACGAGACGCCGGCGCAGAAGGGCCTCAAGAAGCCGACCGCCCAGGCGGAAGGCGAGCAGACCAAGGACAAGTCGCAGTCCAAGCAGGAGGCGCCGAAGGACGGTTCGGCCGCGGCCTCCGGCGAGGATCAGTCCAGCTCCTCCGGCGACCAGAAGAATTTTTCCGAAGCCGATTATTTCGAGAACCCCTATTCGGTGCTCTCCGAAATCGCCCAGGAAGTGGGACAGCAGGCCAATGTCAGCGTGAAGGGCGAGGGCGGTGCGGCCGATTCCGGACCCGCGACCGGCGCTTCCGGCGGCGAGGCCTATCGCGATCCCTTCGATCCCGATTACTGGACGCAGCAGGTCCAGGTGCCCGGTCAGAAATCGAAGTCCGACAGTGCCGAAGCGCTCAATCCGGAGCAGCAGGTGGCGAAGGCGGATGCCAAGCAAACCAAGGAAGAGCAGCAGGCCATGCTCGAGGCGCCAGCAGAAGAGCCGGTGGACCCGAATGCCGTGCCCGTGCCGCAGCCTCGGCCTTCCGCGAAGGACATGGCCGACCAGGCCCATACCGAGGACAAGACCAAGGACCAGGACAAGACGGCCGATCCCGTGGAACTGAAGCAGGCGACCGCATTGAAGCAGGACATCGAGAAAGCGCTGACCGGCGTTCCGGGCAAGCTCGCAGAGGGCCTCGTCGTCACGCCGTCCGAAGGCGGCATCCTCGTCAGCATTTCGGACCAGGTGAAGAGCCAGATGTTCAACGTCGGCTCCGCCGTTCCGAGCCGCGAGCTGGTGCTCGCCATGGAAAAGATCGGAAAGGTGCTGCAGGCGCAGCCCGGCGAGATCCTGATCCGCGGTCATACAGACGGACGGCAGTTCAAGTCCGGCAAGAACGATAACTGGCAATTGTCCACGGCCCGTGCGCAGAGCGCCTATTTCATGCTGGTGCGCGGCGGGCTGGACGAGAAGCGCGTGCAGCAGATCTCCGGCTTTGCAGACCGCCGCCTCAAGGACACGGCCAATCCTCTCGATGATGCCAACCGCCGCATCGAGATCCTCATCAAGGCGGAGAAGGGATAAGCAAGCCATGAGGGCTTTCAGGAACCGCACGCTCGCGATCGCCGGCCTGGTGCTGGCGACCATGATGCCTGCCGGCGCAAGCCGGGCGGGGGAGGAGGAGCTCGCACCCTACAAGATGCTGCGCTCCATGCAGTTCGTGCAGGATTCCGTCGTGCTCGGCGATCATTCCGCCGGCGAGATGCAGCGCTACATCATGGGCACGATCGACAAGCGGCTCCGCTCCGTCGACAGTTCCATCTTCGAGGACCCGCGCAACGTGGATGCGACGCTGATCTATGCGATGAGCGGCGGCAATCCGGCGACGCTCGATTACCTCGTCGCGCGCGACGTCCAGGGCTATTTCGACAACCGCGTCACCGAGGTCCTCAGGAAATATCTGGCCGGCAAGGGCCAGATGGTCAGCAAGACGCTTGTCGACATGCAGAAGGAATATGCCAACAAGGAGATCGGTCCCTATCTGGCGCTGATCGCCGGCAATACGCTGATGTCTTCCAAGCCCGAGGAGGCGCTCAAGATGTACGACTGGGCGCGGCTCACGGCACCCGGCACCATCGTCGAGGAATCCGCGCTTCGCCGATCGATCACCATCGCGCTCGATGCGGGCATGACGAAGGAAGGGCTGAACTATTCCAACCAGTATGCCCGCCGTTTCCTGCACTCGCCCTATGCCAGCCAGTTCGCAGATCTCTTCGTGGCGCTGACGGTGGATAACGTCCACGTCGTCGGGCTCGAGAAGATCAAGGACACGGTCGACGTGATGGATCCGGACCGGCGTCAGGCCGTCTATCTCCGCATTGCCCGGCAGGCGACGATCGCCGGCGAGCTGGAGCTTGCGCGCATGGCATCCGAGGAGGCCGGCAAGATCAAGACGCCGGGTGTTACCAAGGACATCCTCGCCAGTTTCTACGGTGGTCTCGCCGATATCTCGACGGACAATGTCGACAAGGCGGCGCAGGGCCTCGAGCTCGTGCCGGAGGCACTGCTTTCGCCAAAGGACCGGATACTTAAGGCAGCTGCACAAGCTATCACCGAACAGGTTTTGAAAGAGCCCGATCTCGAAAGCCTGGCGCAAGACACATCTCCTAATACAGGGACAGGCAATTCCAGCATTGATGCAAATGCGGCCGGTCATGAACAACCGGCTAACGGGCAAGATCCGCAGCAGGCGCCGTCCCAGGACGTGGCCGCCGCTGACGCCCAAGGTGCCGATCCAAAAGCCCCGTCTACAGCCGATCCTGCCATTGACCCCATCGTGACGTCAGCGCGCAGCAAACTCGGCGAAATCGACAAGATGCTGGAAAAGGACAGTACGCCGCCATGATGGATCCCGCCCGCGCAGCACCCGTGCTGAACCTCGACGCGAAGCCGCAGGCCAAATCGGCCAATGACGGCAACAAGGCAGAGGCGGGCGACAGGAAGATCAAGTTTCAGGACACGCTGAACCGCCACATTCCCTCCAAGGGTCAGCAGGCTCAGCAGAGCGATCAGGACGGCGACGCTCTCACCTCGCTTCTCGATGGCGATGCTCCGCTTCAGGCGGATGATGCGTCCGATGCATCCACGACGGCCACCGGGCCGGTCACCCGTTTCAAGAAGCCGATCATCCTTCTGGCGAACGTCCTGCAAAAGACCGGCAGTGGCGAACAGGACGATGCCGAAGCTCTACCGAAGGATCGTCTGGATCTGAGGTCGATGGGCAAGGCCCGCGAAAAGACCAGGCTGAAGGATGATGGCGACACGGACGCGGCCTCCGAACCCGATATCGATGCGCTCGCAGATCTGAAGCCCGGCGATGAAGTAGCCAGTCCCGTCAACGGGAAGACGCTCCGCCGTGATGCAAAGACCGCCGAGGACGCCGATGCGCCGCAGGCCCAGGATGACAAGGCTGCGCCGAAGACCGAACCCGTCAAGGACGTGCTGAGCCTGCTGCATGGCAAGGCAGAGCAGGCCGCACAGGCCGGTGCGCATGCACAGGATATGAAGTCCATGCCGGACACGCCAGTCGATACTGTTTCCGGCGCTGAAGGCCAGGGCGAGGGCGGTACGGTCTATCGAATTTCGCGTGCCGACGGCAAGGGCGGGGCGATCGACATCCCCGCGAATGACCGACCGCAGGAGACCGACAGGCAGGTGCCGGAGACGGTCATCAACCCCGTCACCGTCATGGATCAGCGTCGCTATCTGGCGCCGGCGCAGGACAATGCACTAGCCGTCGTGAACACGATCGGCAGCAACCATGAGTGGGTATCGGCGATGCAGCCGGACTCGTCGCTCGCCAATGCAGCAGCCATGGCGGGCAGCGGAAAAGTGGTCAACACGCTGAAAATCCAGATGCATCCGATCGAGCTCGGTTTGGTGACTGCAACCATGCGCCTTCAGGGCGAGGAATTGTCGGTCGAGCTCAAGGTGGAAAGCGGCGCTGCCTACCGGCAGTTGAAGGACGACCAGAGCCGGATCGTGGAGGCTCTGAAGGCGCAGGGCTTCAGCGTCGACCAGGTGAGCGTCGTGATGGCACCGGAGCGCACCGACAGCGGCAATGGTCAATCAAGCACCATGCAGAACGGGCAGGGCTCGCCCTTCGCCCAGCAGAACCAGGCGCGCGGCGGAGCGCAGGAACAGGCCTCATCCGGACGCGGCAATGGCGGATATCAGCAGGAGACGGGACGCAATGACAACTCTTTCGCGGACGATGGACGCAGCGAAGTGGGCATTGCTGGCGGCCGTGGCGCTGCTGGGACTGGCCAGCTCTACCTCTGAGGCAGCGGCTTCCAATGGCGCCTGCGAGCAGGAGATCCAGTCGGCAGCCGCAAAGTACGGAATTCCCGAGGGAATTCTCTATTCCGTGGGCCTTACCGAAACTGGCCGGAAAGGCTCGTTGCACCCCTTTGCGCTGAACGTCGAGGGCAAGGTGCTCTATCCGAAATCGGAGCGGGAGGCACTGATTGCCTTCCAGCGCGCCGAACAGGGTGGTGCAAGGCTGATCGATCTGGGCTGCATGCAGATCAACCACTATTACCACGGCGAACATTTTGCCTCGCCGGCGGCCATGCTCGAACCGCGGCTCAACGTGGAGTATGCCGCACGCTTCCTCAAGAACCTCCATGACAGGCATGAAACCTGGACCATGGCCGTTGCACGATACCATGCCGGACCGAACAACGACCCCGCCCAGAAGCAATATGTCTGCCGCGTGATCGCGAATCTCGTCGCCACGGGCTACGGCAATTGGACAGCCAATGCGCGGCAATTCTGTCAGCCCTGACATCTCCGGTTGTAATCCAAGCTTGCGCGAAACATGCGCCACATTCTGGCCGGATTCCGGAGCAATTTGTTTTGCAATAGAGCGTTCCGCCAAATCTTAATTTGTCCACCGGAAATTAGTGGGTAATGGTTAATATGCCCACTATATATAGTCCAAATCGGCACTCAAAAGTTAATCAACTGTTAATTCCTGCCATTAACTTTGTTGAGTTGTGAAAGATTCGCCCGATTCGTACCTCTAATCCATCGAGGCACCACACTGATTCGGAGGCGGACGAATGATCGTAGTGGTTGATGAGCGTGAGCTCGTGAAAGACGGATACACTTCTTTATTTGGTCGGGAGGGAATTCCCTCCACGGGGTTTGATCCCCGTGAATTCGGCGAGTGGGTCAACACCGCTGCCGATGGCGATATTGCGGCGGTTGAGGCCTTCCTGATTGGACAGGGCGAACGCATGTTCGAACTGCCGCGGGCCATCCGCGACCGGTCGATGGCACCCGTCATCGCGGTTTCGGACCAGCATTCGCTGGAAACCACGCTGGCCCTCTTCGACAGCGGCGTCGATGATGTGGTCCGCAAGCCGGTACATCCCCGGGAAATCATGGCCCGTGCGGCGGCCATCCGGCGGCGCCTGAAGGCGATCAGCAACTTCACCGACATTGGTCCCATCCGTGTCTTCTCCGACGGTCGCGATCCCGAGATCAACGGCGACGTCTTCCCGCTGCCGCGCCGCGAGCGCCGCATCCTGGAATATTTGGTCGCAAACCGCGGTCGTCGCGTGTCGAAGACCCAGATCTTCAATGCCATCTACGGCATCTTCGATGACGAAGTCGAAGAGAACGTCGTCGAAAGCCACATCAGCAAGCTGCGCAAGAAGCTGCGCAAGAAGCTCGGCTTCGACCCGGTCGACAGCAAGCGCTTCCTGGGCTACTGCATCGACTGGAGCTAAGCTCACCCTATCGAGACCGTTCAGGTCCCGAACGCCGCGATCCCGAAAGGGGCCGCGGCGTTTTTCGTTTTACTTCAAACTTTTGAACTGAACTTCGGTTCCATGGCCGCAATCCGTTACAGCCCGGTCAGACAGCTTCGCACAAGCCTAACATCTTAAAACACTAAATAATAAATAGCGGAGATACTAATATGAGTTTGTTCGGCAGTATGAATACCGCGATCAGCGGCATGAACGCGCAGACGAACAAGTTGAGCGCCGTTGGCGACAACATCGCCAATGCGGATACCGTCGGCTACAAGCGGGCCGAGGTCAAGTTTTCGACCTTCCTCCTGCCCTCCGGCTACGGCATGTACAATTCGGGCGGCGTGCAGTCCCACAATACGTTCGACGTCGAAACGCAGGGTGCGCTGAAATCGACAGGATCCGGCACCGACATCGCCATCCAGGGCCGCGGCTTCTTCGTGGTCCAGGACATGAACGGCCGCGACGTGCTCACCCGCTCCGGCTCCTTCACCATGGATGCGACCGGAAACCTGGTGAACACGGCGGGCTACACGCTGATGGGCACGCCCGTCGTCAAGAACGGCGCCACCAATCTGGTGAACGGCCTGAACGGCCTGGTACCGATCAACCTGCAGGGTTTCGTGCCGAAGGCCGCCGCCACGCAGAACATCACGCTGGGTTCGAACCTCGATTCCCGCACCAAGGCGGTGGCGGCTGCCAATCTGCCAAGCGCCAACCCGGCCAATGCCACCTTCACCAACAAGACCTCGGTCACCGCCTATGACAGCCTGGGTGCGCTCGTGGTCTATGACGTCTACTACACGAAGAAGACCGATGCGGTGCCGGCCAATGGCAGCACGCCCGCGGTCGATGCACAGTGGGATGTCGCGATCTACCGCCACGACGACGGCACCAATGGCGGCTTCCCCTATGGCACGGCGGTCACCGGCAATACCATGACCATGACCTTCGATTCCGCCACTGGCAAGCTGAAGAGCGGTTCGTCGAACAGCCTGACGATTACTGACAGCAAGGCCATTCCGCAGCAGACCATCAAGTTCGACTTCTCCTCCTTCACGCAGCTGGCAAC
>CAMFHT010000158.1 GCA_945952245.1 uncultured Rhizobium sp.
ATGCATGAGTCATGCAGGGCGTGTCCGTGACCATTTTCTCGGATTCACACCATGAAACTTCAGTTCCTGGTGGCTGCCATACCGCTTGCAGCAGGCGGATGCGCATCCACGCTTCCCGACGTCGTCGCGTCCTCGGGCTATCCCGACGTCGTATCCGACGCAAGACCCGTCGCCTATCGTAGTCCCGTCGGAGACTACGTCCATCGCATGCCCGTCGACCCCAGACCCTGGCGCGAGCAGAACGACGCCCAGGCGAAGAAGGGAGGCGCATGATGGCCATCATTCGTTCGACGCGCCTTGCCGCATCGGTCGTCTTGCCGCTGTTCGCAGCAGGATGTGCAACGACGGAATACTCGGCAAAGGATGCCGGGTTCGAAACCGTCTCCCTCAAATCGGGAGAGGCCACGGCCAAGCAGAGCGTCTGGATTCAGAACCAGCGACAGGCGGAAGCCGTCAGAGAGCGGGTCAAGGCGCTCATGGCCCGCAGGACCATCGACGCGGAAACGGCGGTTCAGGTCGCCCTCCTCAACAACAAGGGCCTACAGGCGGCCTATGCCGATCTCGGCGACAGCGCGGCCGACGCCTGGCAGACACAGCTCTCGATCCTGCCCTCCGTTTCCGTCGGTCTGACGGGCATCGGAACGCCGGGGCTTGAGGCCTACCGCGTCCTTGAAGGGACGATCGCGACCAACATTCTGACGCTCGCCACCTACGGCGAGAACAGGAAGCTTGCGGACACCCGCTTCCGCCAGGCGCAGCTTAACGCCGCTATCAAGACCATCTCTCTGGCGGCGGACACGAGGCGGGCATGGATCAGGGCGGTGGCGGCCTGGGAGACGGTGGCATACCTCAACCAGGCGAAGGCTGCCGCCGATGCGGCATCCGCGCTTGCCGCGAAGATCGGCGAGGCCGGGTCGCTCACCAAGGCAAACCAGGCCCGCGAACACGTCTTCTACGCCGAGCTTGCAGGAGAGACAGCCAAGGCACGGCTTGAGGCACGGCTGGCCAAGGAGGAGCTGATCCGCCTCATGGGTCTTTCAGGATCGGACATCGACTTCCAGATACCCAACCGCCTGCCGTCCCTGCCGAAAAGCCTCATCCGGCGTGACGACATGGAGGCCGAAGCGATAGCCAAGCGCATGGACCTGCAGGTCGCTCGCCTTGAGCTTCAGGCAACGGCACGGGCCTTCGGACTGGAGAACGCCACCCGCTTTGTCACCGACATCGAGCTGGCTGGCGTGTTCGAAAAAGAGCGGGAGCTTGACGGCGACGAAGTTCATTCAAGCACGTCCCGAACTGCATCACTAGAGCTGAAGATACCGATATTCGATACCGGGCAGGCCCGGCTGCGCAAGGGCGAGCTTGCCTACATGCGAGCCGCAAACGAGCTTGCGGAACTGGCCGTCAACGTCCGTTCCGAGGCGCGGTCCGCCTATCTCGCCTACCGGGCGACCTACGACATCGCCCGCCATTACCGCAACAGCGTCCTGCCCTTGCGCTCCGCAATCGAGGAGCAGTCGCTGCTCAGCTACAACGGCATGATCACCAGCACGTTCGAGCTGATCGCGGACACCCGCGACAAGGTCAACTCCACCATCCTCGCCGTCAACGCCAAGCGCGACTTCTGGCTTGCAGAGGCGAACGTCGCTCCCGTGATTTACGGCGGAAGCACGGGTTCGGCTCCCGCATCCGACAAACCTGCGCCTGCGCAGACTGAGGCCGCTGGCGGCCATTGAGAAAGGAACCGAGCATGTTCAGTAGAAGACAGCTGCTGGGAGCAGGTGCCGCCGGTGCGGCGCTCGCCTCCACGAAAGCATGGAGCCAGACGTCCAACATGGGCCTGCCTGAGGCGGCCGTGATGGACACGGCGGCGACCCAGCCGCCCGTGGCTCCCTCGACGGGGCCGGACTACAATCCGGTCGTCACCCTCAACGGATGGACGCTGCCCTTCCGGATGAACAACGGGGTGAAGGAGTTTCACCTCGTGGCGGAGCCCGTGGAGCGCGAGATGGCCGAAGGCATGACCGCGCATCTCTGGGGCTACAACGGCCAGTCGCCTGGTCCGACCATCGAGGCGGTGGAGGGCGACCGCGTCCGCATCTTCGTCACCAACAAGCTGCCCGAGCACACGACCGTCCACTGGCACGGCATGATCCTTCCATCGGGCATGGACGGCGTGGGCGGCCTCTCGCAGCCGCACATCCCCGTTGGCAAGACGTTCGTTTACGAGTTCGATCTCGTGAAGTCCGGCACCTTCATGTATCACCCGCATTCCGACGAGATGGTCCAGATGGCCATGGGCATGATGGGTTTCTTCGTGGTGCATCCGAAGGATCCGAAGTTCATGCGGGTCGATCGTGACTTCGTCTTCCTGCTCTCGGGGTACGACATCGACCCCGGCACATACGTGCCGCGCGTCATGACCATGACCGACTTCAATCTCTGGACATGGAACTCCAGGGTGTTTCCCGGCATCGACCCGCTCGTGGTCTCCAAGAACGACCGCGTACGGGTGCGCGTCGGCAATCTCACCATGACCAACCATCCGATCCACATGCACGGCTACGACTTCGAGGTGACCTGCACCGACGGCGGCTGGGTGCGGCCCGAAGCGCGATGGCCGGAGGTCAGCATCGACATCCCGGTCGGCGCGATGCGGGCCTACGAGTTCGACGCGAAGTACGAGGGCGACTGGGCGATCCACTGCCACAAGTCGCACCACACGATGAACGCGATGGGACATTCCATACCGACCTTCATCGGTGTCGATAAGAAGGACGTGGCCGAGAAGATCAGGAAGGTCCAGCCGGAATACATGCCGATGGGCACTGCGGGCATGGCCGACATGGGCGAGATGTCCATGGAGATACCAGAAAACACGGTGCCGATGATGACCGGTTGGGGTCCGCACGGGCCCATCGAGATGGGCGGCATGTTCTCCGTCGTGAAGGTTCGCGAGGGCATCTCGGCGGGCGATTACGCAGACCCCGGCTGGTACGAGAATCCGCCCGGCACCCAGGCCTACGAATGGACGGGCAACCTGCCGGAGCCGGTCAAGGCCAAGGACGCCAGTACACAACCACTAACCACGAATCCCACCCACGGCTAAGTTGGCCGAATTCTGAAAGGAAATACATGAACTACATAGTTCTAGCAGCAGTCCTGCTCTCGCTCTCAACCCCCGCCCTGGCCTCAGGCAATCATGCGGGTGGCCACGGCGACATGAAGGTGGGCGAGCCCGGCAAGAAGGCCAAGGTTACGCAGACGATCAACGTCTCGATGAAAGAGACCGAGGACGGAAAGATGATCTTCACGCCCGCGACGTTCAATGTTCGCAAGGGCCAGACCGTCCTTTTCAAGATCACGAACAAGGGCGAGACAGATCACGAGTTCGTTCTCGACGAGGAGACGAAGGTCATGGAGCACAAGGCGCTGATGGAGAAGTTTCCGGAGATGGAGCACGACGACCCGAACGCGATCCGCCTGGCACCAGGCAAGTCCGGCGAGATCGTCTGGAAGTTCACCAACGACGGCACCTTCAAGATCGCATGCCTCGTCCCCGGTCATTTCGATGCCGGGATGCATGGCGACGTCGTCGTCGCCAAGAAGTAACCAAAGGAGACAATCATGAAGACCATCATCAAACCCGCCGTCGCCGTTCTGCTTGCCTTCAGCTTCGCGTCAGGCGCGTTCGCCGAGGAGTTCACCAAGGGTACCATCAAGAAGGTGGACCTGAAGGCGAAGAAGGTGACACTGATGCACGAGGCCCTCAAAAACCTCGATATGCCAGCAATGACCATGGTCTTCCAGGTCGCCGACGAGGGCATGCTGAAGAAGCTGAAGAAGGGCGAGAACGTCGAATTCGTGGCCGAGCGGGTCGGTGGAAAGCTCACGGTAACGAAGGTGAAGTAACGACATTGCGGCCGCGCCCTCTTCGGGCGCGGCCTGCCTTATGCTGGTGCGCCCTACAAGTCTCTTCCGGGCAATCATGGCTGACGGAGAAGACAGCCCGCGAGGCTGGCACCGCAACTTTATTTTCTCCTCAGCCGCACCGGCCCCTTTCCGTGAGGCTTGCATGTGTTTAGTTTTGTGTATAGTTGCAGGCTCAAAAGGGAACAGACATGGCGCAGATGAAAAATGCACCGATCCGCTACGTGATCGCCGTCGTCCGTTTTCCGGAAGTGACGGACTTTGATACGTTCGTGACCGAAATGTCCCGAGGACTGGCGGATGCGTATCCGTCGGGCAAGCCGGCCGACATTCCTCAGGTGAACGTGCACGTCGACGACAATGGCGTCCAGATCCAGTCGGAAGTCCTGCGCGTATGGCAGTTCAGAAGCGAGGACTTCGGCTGGGCCGTCGCGGTCAACAAGAACATGGTGGCGCTGCACACCACCAGCTATGTCGGCCACGAGGATTTCCTGGAACGGCTTCTGGACGCGACGTCGGTGGCGCTCAAGACTGAAAGCGGACAGGTCAGGATGGTCGAGGGAGCTGCCCTCCGCTACCTGGATCTCGTCGTGCCGGATGAGAGCGACCGCCTCGAAGATTATCTGCACGAGCGATTCATGCCCGCCGGAGTCGAGGTCGGAGGCTTCGAGCTGCGGGAGGGCATCACGCAGCTGCAGATGGCGGCCGGAGAGGGAAGAACCTTGCGCGTGACGATCGCGCGAAACCCGCCGTCGGTCTTCCCTCCTGATCTGAATTCGCAGCTCATACAGGACAACAGGTGGCAGATTGAGAGACCCGCCGCCGATTTTCTGATAATCGACACCGACCACGCGCTGCCGTTCGTCCCTCCCCGGAGGCTCGACCTGGACAGGCTGAGAGCCGACGTGTTCGGATTGTGGAAGCCTATCCGCGACGCCTTCGACACGATCGTCACGGAGCACGCAATGGAGGTCTGGAAATGACCACAGGAGCCGTAAGTCCCAAGCTTAACTTCATGGGAATTCTGAAGGGCATGACTTATTTCGCGGCGGCCGGCGCATCCGTTACGGGTGCGTTCGCGGGCGAGCGGATGGTCATCACCGCCCAGATACAGACGCTGCCGCAACCTGACGCCCTCTACCAGATGCCTGCCGCCGCCCTGGACTTCGGGGCATCGATCAAGGAGATGGTCGATGGCGGCCTGCCCGTGAGCACGGTCGCCGATCTCATGAACGTGGAGCGGAAGACCGTGTACGCGTGGATGAAGGGCGCGCAGCCAAGGCAGGAAGCGGTCGCCAGGCTCGCGGACCTTTTCCCGGTGCTCCACGACCGTTTCGGAGCAAGCTGGAAGACGGCGCATCGTCTCTGGAGGACTAAGACCTCCGACGGCAGCACCCTCGGCGAGATGGTGTCGGCCAGGCAGGTGGACGTAGACGGCCTCCGGCGCCACCTCGACGCGCTCGCCCCCGTTATTAGGAGGCATGTCGCGCAGGATTCCGCGACCTGGAAGTCCGGACGTTCCGGAAACGCGGCGATTGACGATGCGACAGTTGCTCTCTTCGGCGACGTCTGATCTCATGGTCAAGCACAAGGCGCCGGAGAAGCGATGACGGAGTTCGGAGAAGCACAGGCTGAATCCCTGCTGAAGCTTGGCTGGCGACAGGGATCGGCCATCCACGTGCGCGGGCCTTTGGCAGAGGCCGCCGGCCTCGCGGAAGGCACACTCGTCGTCGTTCTCACCCAGTCCTGCTCCGTCGTCAGCCCGAGTCTTGCGAGGGATCCGCTGGTCGAACTCGCCTGCATGGATCCTTCGGCGGAGCCGTTCAAGGAAAACTCCGAATTGGCCCGCGGCCAGAACATGCGAAAGCTCTGCGTCCCGGCAGAAAACAATGACGGCCAAGGATACCTCATCGACATCAACCGAAGATGCTTCGTCGACAGGTCGCTGCTTCTTGATACCGCACCCGACGGACCGGTCTTCAGCGTTGCGACCGGAGAAAAGATCGGACGCTGGGTCGCCAGCACCTACGCACGGGCGGCGCTGCCGAACAATCTCGTAGGATTCTTCCGACAGGACGGCTGCGAAGCGAAGATGGAAAAGATACTGAAGACCGGGTTCGACGGCGAGCCGCTCCATAGGCGGATACGCGCGCTCTATGCCGACTGGTCTTCGGAGGAGGAAGTTGATTCCTATCGCCTCCGCATCGACTTCCTCTGCGAGGACGAAGACGCTGCAGGCGAACTCGAAGCGGGAATCGAGAAATTGTTTGGCAGGCCCCTGCCCGACGTCCACTCGTCGGAGCGGCTGGCGCTGAACTTCAACATCAGGACGACCGACAGCACGTTCGTGAGCGATCTCGACGGCATGCGTCGGTTTTCACGGTGGGACTTCTTCTCCAGGCTTGCGGACGACCCCGAGGTGACCGCCTAGCCGGGCCTAACCTCCGGAGAAACACGGATGGCCCTCGGCCATCAATGTTCCGTCGAGTGCCGCAGCATGGACTTAATGGTTCCACCGTTTACCTTGAAGGCACTGTCGAGCGCTTGAGTCGCCAGCCCCCGTAGCGTGTCGCTGGCGATCGCGCCAGCCTTGTCGAGACCGATGGCCTTGCCGCGGTTCTGGTCAGCCGCATAGTCGATGCGCACGGCCCGATGGCCGAGGAGGTCGGACGAAAGCGAGACCGCGAGGTTCTGCTGGGCCGTGACGGTCAGTCCGAACAGATTTCTGACCATCATCCAGCCGAGAATTCCAGACGAACGGTTGGGCTTGTAGACCTCGCCCGTGGCGGCGCCCGTCGTACCGATGGAGAGGAGCCTGATCTCGTCCGGTTTGCGCCCGAAAGTAGTCATGGCCTTGATGATCGAGACAAGGTCGGGCGCGTTCGCGATGATGCCGCCATCGACGAGGCTCCTGCCAGAGATATTGTGCTCCGGGAAGAAAGTTGGTGCGGCCGACGTTGCGAATGCGACATCCCTGAGGGATACATGGCCGTTCGACCCGGCATTGCGGCCGCTCTCGAAAACGACCGCCTCCGAGGTAGTGGCGCTGACCGCGGGAACGATGAGCGGCTTGTTCAGGCTGGCGAGGCTGATTTCCGCCTTATCGCCGAGAACACCTTCGACAGCCTCGCAAAGGCCGACGCGCGAATAGCGCGAGGACGCGATGCCGAGACGCGGCACTTCGAAGAGATGTCTGCCCATGATTGAAACGCGCTTTTTCTCGAACACGCGGGTTCCGAGGCGCTCAAATTCCTTTCGGATACGCTCCGCTGGAATCCCGGTCGCGATACCGCAGGCCAGAATGCCGCCGATCGACGTGCCGGCGACGAGATCGAAGCATTCGCCGAGAGGCTTGCCCGCCTTGTTTTCGAGATCCTCGAGGATGATCGCGGAAAACAGTCCCCGATATCCTCCGCCCGAAAGCGAAAGGATCTGGAAAGGGGCCACTCCCGACGAGGCGCCCCCACCTTTTCGGCGGTATCGCCTTACTGCCTTCATCTGTATGGATCCTCGACACGAAGGCTGTCAATCTGACGGTGATATGACTGCGCTCCCTCGATCAGCACGAGGTTGCGGTCGATGGCCGTCGCTACCACCATGCGGGACATGTCACCGAGTTCCTCGTCGTCATCGGTCCGGAGGTCGAGGTGGGCGATCCGTGAGAATACGGCGCCCGCCCCCTCGTCGAAGAGTTCGAGGGTGCTGTTCCTCCGGGCGAAAGACACGAACGTCCTGAGGGCGAGATCCAGAACTTCCCGGCCTTCCTCGATCGGCGTCGAGAGGATCTCGGCCTGGACGTGAGCCACCGATACGACGCTGGCATGGATATCCTGCGCCGGCACGAGGCGGATCCACGCGGTCATGTCGGGGTTTTCGCAGATGATATCCATCAGCGCCTGCGTCGAGAGCAAGAACATGCGTCAAAGGGCCATCTTCGCGCCGGAGGCGTCGCCGTTGCGCTGCAAGCGCTCGCGCTTGCGGCCCTGACCGACGATGATGCGGGCACCGGAATACGGCTTGAAACCGATCGCGTCGAGCGCCTCCCCGAAGGTCTCCTGCCGCCGCGCTGCTGTTACGAGCTCCGCCAGATCCTTGACGGAGATCACGACCGCCATATCATCAGCCTTCTTGATGTTGCCGATGACTTGCGGAACGCCGTTCCGGGCCTTCCCGAGCACTGCGCTCAGTTCATCCTTGGCCTTCCTTACAGTTAGAGGATCGCCCCCGATCTGGACGATGGCCTCCACGAGGTCGTCCGTCATGTCCTGTCTGCTGACGTTGCGGGCAAACTGCACTTGCTTGAGTATCCTCGCGTCCATGACATCATCTCCCCTGTTGGAGGACATAGTGGGATCCGTGGCCACGTTTGTCAAGAAACATGGCCACGGATGTAGGGACAATCTCGCGTCGTCTTCCCGCCGGACCGTCGTTGCGTGCATTCGTGCAGATTAAAAGGTCTGCGTAGCTTACGTCAGGCGTGCGCGGGTTGTGTCGCGCCTGCCGTCCAAGGAGAGAGCGTTGTCCCAAGCACCTACAACGGAGAGGAATTCTTAAGGAGTCACCCTCTATCCAGAGGGAAGCCATTTTTTGCAGAAGTTGCGAGGGCCTTGTAGTGCTCCGATCCCGGCTTTGCTCTATCGGTTTTTCGGCCTTCGCCGTAAGGGCGACCAGCTGCATGGCGCGGTCCTGAGAAAGTTCCTCGCGATCGGACATTGGAAAATCGTAATGCCTGATGTCGAGCGCCTTCGAGGTGGCTAGTTCCTGATCGTACCAGTCCTCGCCCTGGCTGTCGCCGCGAAGGTTGATCACTCACCGGATCCCGTACGTCTTTTCGTATGCCTATCGGCGGGCGGGCGTCGGCTGGTTGGAGCGGTAGACCTCGCCGGCCACGACCGCGCCGAGGTTGCCTGTCATCTGGATGCCGAGCAGGTAGGCCTGTCATGGCCGCCACCGCCAGCACTACCAAACCAGCTTTGACAAGGGCAAGCATCATCCTGTCATCCCTTCAGCGAGACGAGAACCGCACCAAGGCCGATCAGGGCAACCCCCGTCCAGTTTGGCAGACTGAGGCGCTCGCCCAAGAAGAATACGGCAAAGACTGACACCATGACGACGGAGAGCTTGTCAATGGGCGCGACACGTGCTGCGTCTCCCACCTTGAGC
>CAMFHT010000159.1 GCA_945952245.1 uncultured Rhizobium sp.
GAAGCATTGCGCCGATGATGATGCAACCCATGAATACTTGCTGGTGGTAGCCGGGAACACGGGCAAGATTCATCATGTTGGCGATGATGCCGAGCACGAGAACGCCGATGAAGGTGTTGAAGACGCCGCCACGGCCACCCATGAGGCTTGCTCCGCCGATGACGACGGCGGCGATCGCGTCCAGCTCGGCACCGACGCCGATATTCGCCGAGCCGATGCCCGTGCGGCTGGTCGAGACGATGCCGGCGGCAGCGGCAAGGATACCGGAGATCACGTAGACCGCAGTCGTGTAGAAGGGCACGGGGATACCCGAAAGACGGACAGCCTCGACATTCGAGCCGATTGCCTTCACCAGACGGCCGAAGCGGGTATAGTTGAGCACCACGCCGGCGATCACGAAGACGACAGCCATCAGCAGGACCGGGAACGGAATGCCGCCGATCGAGCCGGAGCCGAAAGCCGTCACCCAGGCGCCGGCATCGCCCATCTGGATCGGCTGCCCGGTCGAGACGATGAGCGACAGGCCGCGGGCCACCGTCATCATGGCAAGCGTGGTGACGAAAGGCGGAAGCTTCAGGAAGGCGACGAGGAGGCCGGAGACCAGCCCGCAGCCTGCGCCTGCGAGCAGCGCGCCTGCTATGGAGACGCCCGTTCCGTATTGCTGGATCAGGATCGCGGAGAGCACGCTTCCAAGTGCCGCGATCGAGCCGACCGAGAGATCGATCCCGCGCGTCAGGATGACGAAGAGCATGCCGATCGCCATCAGGCTGGTTCCGGCGCTCTGGCGCAGCACGTTGATGATGTTGCGCTCCGTCAGGAAGACGTTGGACATGGATGTCGCGACGATCAGCAGGGCGATCAGGATCGCAACCGTGCCGTAGCGGTGAAGCAGGCTGCTGATGTCGAGCGAACGGGGACGGGCGGTTTCGGTCAGGTCTGTCACGTGTTTAACCCACTCGGTTGGCAGCTGCGGCTTCGGTCAGCGGATCGGCCTGGACCATGGCGAGCTTCAGCAGTTTTTCTTCGGAATAGTCTGAGGGCTCCAGCGCGCCAGTCAGCTCGCCCTCGCGCATGACGAGGATGCGGTCGCACAGGCCGAACAGTTCCAGATGTTCGGAGGAGATGACGAGAACCGCGCGACCTTCGGCAGCGAGCGACTTGATGAGCGAATAGATCTCCGTCTTCGCGCCGACATCGACGCCCCGCGTCGGCTCGTCGAAGATCAGGAGATCACCGTCGGCGTGGAACCACTTGGCGAGGACCACCTTTTGCTGGTTGCCGCCGGAAAGGCTGCTGGCAGGATCGTTCAGGCTGCCGGCCTTGATGCGCAGCCGCGAGGCCAGCGTCTCGACCGTCGCCTGCTCCTTCGAGCGACGGACGAAGCCGAGCGCGTTGACCAGCGGCGCGAGCCGCGACATGGTTGCGTTGACGCGGATCGGGAAATCCAGGATCAGCCCCTGTTCCTTGCGGCTTTCCGGTACGAGGCCGATGCCTGCCCGGACTGCATCACGCGGCGTGCGGATCGTCCGTTCCTCGCCCCTGATGTAAATCTCGCCCGAATGGGCCCGTTCGGCGCCGAAGATCATGCGCACGAGTTCGGTGCGCCCCGCTCCCACGAGACCGCCGAGACCGACGATTTCGCCGGCGCGCACCGCAAGCGACACGCCGTGGATGCGCTTGCCGTCGGAGAGGTTCTCGATGCGCAGCACTTCGGCACCGGACTGACGCGGCACGTCCTCACCGAAAAGGGCCTTCAGCGGCCGGCCCACCATCATGCGGATCACGTCGTCGATCTCGACATCGCCCCGCTGCACGGTGGCGACCGATGCCCCGTCCTTCATGACGGTGATACGGTCGGCAATCCGGAAGACTTCGTCCAGCCGGTGGGAAATATAGATGATGCCGACCCCGCGCTCGCGTAGCGTCCTGATGATGCCCAGCAGACGTTCCGCATCGCGCATGGAAAGCACGGCGGTCGGCTCGTCGAAGACCATGACGCCGGCATTGCGCGACAGTGCCTTTGCAATCTCGACCACCTGTTGATGGGCGACAGACAGATCGGCGACGATGGCGGAGGGGGAAATGTCGAAGCCGAGGCTGGCGATCAGGTCCTTTGCCCGGCGGCGGAGAACGCGCCAGGAAATGGTGGCCGGCAGTTCGGCGAGGAAGATGTTTTCCGCAACGGTCAGGTCTGTGGCGAGCGCCATCTCCTGGTGGATGATGGCAATGCCCCTGTCGATCGCATCGATGGGGCTTCGGAACTGCTGCTGCATACCGCCGACCTTCACGGTCCCGGCCTCGGGCACGTACTCCCCGCCAAGAACGCGCATCAGCGTCGACTTGCCCGCGCCGTTCTCACCGAGAAGCGCATGCACTTCGCCAGGCTTCAGCGCAAAGTCCACGCCCTGAAGCGCGTGCACGCCGCCAAAGGATTTGCGGATGCCGCTCAATTCTACGAGATATTCCATTGCCGTTCCGATCATGTCCCTGCCGTGGCCGGCGCATCGACGAGATGCCGTCGCGTGCCGGACATAGAAGAATTCGGGGAGCCGGCCGGCGCCAGTGCGCCGGCCGTTCCGGGAGGATCGGTTCTTAGAATACCGCGTCCTTCTTGTAGTACTGGGCGACGTTGTCCTTGGTGATCGCAACCGGGGTCGTGTAGGTGACCTTGGAGATGTCGCCCTTCAGTTCGCCGTCCAGCGCCTTCTTGGCGAGATCGACGGCGGTGGAGGCGACGAGCGCCGGGTCGTTGAGGCCGGTCGCACCGTACTTGCCGGCCTGGATCTGTTCCAGCGCTTCCTTCTGGCCGTCAGCGGCAGCGAGGAAGAGAACGCCTTCGGAACGGTTTGCCTGTTCCATCGCTTTCTGGGCGCCGAGCACCATGGAATCGTTCTCGCCAAGGACGACGTTGATGTCGGGATTGGCTGTCAGCAGGTCTTCCATGGCCTTCAGGCCACCTTCGTTGCCCCAGCCGCCCCAGCCTTGGCCCACCACTTCGAAGCGGGCGCGTCCTTCGTTGCGGAGCTGGCCTTCGAGCAGGCCCGCAAGCACGCCGAGGCGGCGCTCCTGGCCGACTTCATTCCCCTTGTCACCGGAGAGAAGCGCGATCTTCAGGTCCTTGCCCTTGGTGCTGTCGGCGAGCCACTGTCCGACGAGCAGGCCGTTCTGCGAGTTGGACGACTGGACGAGGGTGACGAAATTGGCCTGCGGGTCGAGCGTCGAGTCGATCACGAAAACTTTCACGCCGGCTGCCGAAGCAGCATTCACCGCGGGAACGAGGCCCTTGCTGTCGCGCGGATTGATGATGAGGGCGCCAATGCCCTGTGCCACCATGTCCTCGACGTCGGCCACCTGCTTGTTCAGATCGTTCTGCGCATCGACCGAAATGACCTCGCAGCCAAGTTCCTGCGCATGCTTCTTCGCAGAGACCTCCTGTGCGGCGAAGTAAGGCGCGTCAAGCGTCTTCATGGAAATGCCGATCTTGCAATCGGCCGCATGGGCCGCCGACAGGGCGGCCAGCGAAACGGCTGCGCCGAGGGTGAGCTTGAGGGTGGTCTTCTTCAGGCTGTTCATTCGTTTTCTCCTCCACGAGAGCGCTTTAACGCAAGCCATTCTTATTGGCTGATATGTAGCGTAATTACGTAAATTTTTGTCGTCAACATAATTTTTAAGCGGGACAACAAAATAATGCAGTCAAAATCATCACAAATTTCATCTTGCATACGCTTCCTGTTCAAATTATGTATTTTTACTACAGAACGGAGGAAGCGTGCATGCTGAGAGAACCGGTGTCGAACAATGTCGATCCCAAGGCTGGCGGAATGAGCGGACATACGGGCCGCTACGAGAAGCGGCTCAGCGATCTGAAGGGGCTCTATGCCGATGAGGCGGCCCATGCTGCCCTTCTGAACACACTCGGTGATGCGGTCGTCTACGATGTCGAGGACTTTCGGCCAGGTTCCGCAGCCGGAGACCTGATCTATGGCGTGACACGCATGAACCCGGGCCGGGTCGGCTCGGAATACTTCCTCACGCGCGGCCATATCCATGCCCAGGCCGATCGCCCGGAGATCTATTACGGCCAGCAGGGCCGTGGCCTCATGCAGCTCGAATCGCCCGAGGGCGAAACTCGGATCGTCGAGATCGGGCCGCAGACCATCTGCTACGTGCCGCCCTACTGGATCCACCGCTCGATAAACATCGGCGAGGAGGATCTGGTCATGGTGTTCGCCTATCCGTCGGACAGCGGCCAGGACTACGGCATCATCGAAAACTCCAACGGCATGCGGCACCGCGTCATGGCCGGCAGCGATGGAGGCTGGGTGCTCGTGGAAAACCCGGCTTACCGGCCGCGCACGGCCGACATCATCGAAACCATCATGCGCAAGACCGCCTGAGCGAAACCAAAGGAAAAGCCATGACGAACCCCATCGACATCATTGCCGGGCTCGGCGTCGTTCCGGTCATCGCCATCGAGCGTGCCGAAGATGCCGTGCCGCTGGCCGATGCCCTCCTGGAAGGCGGCCTTCCGGTTGCCGAGATCACGTTCCGTACCCCGGCTGCCGCCGATGTTCTCGCCGCAATCCGAGACGCACGCTCGGAACTCTGCATCGGTGCAGGCACCGTTCTCGACCGGGACAATCTGGACCGCGCCATCGCGTCCGGCGCCCGCTTCGGTCTGGCACCGGGCTATGACCCCGAGATCGTGGCAGCCGCCCAGGCGGCGGGCCTTCCCTTCTGCCCCGGCATCATGACACCCAGTGACCTGACGCTGGCCGCCGCGCGCGGCGTGCGGCTCGCAAAGTTCTTCCCAGCAGGTATCGCCGGCGGGCCGAAGGCCCTTGCCGGCATATCCGCACCCTTTGCCCATCTCGGCATCCGCTTCATCCCGACCGGCGGGGTTACCGAGGCGACCATCGGCGAGTGGCTGGCGCTGAAGGCAGTCGTCGCCGTCGGCGGCACCTGGATCGCCAAGACCGAAGATATCCGCGAGGGTCGTTTCGCCGAAATCACCCGCAATGCCGCCGCTGCCGTAAAGGCCGCCCGTCAGGCCCTGGAGGCGCGCCCGTGAGCCGATACCAGCCAGCAACCCGCCCTACCCTTTATTTCATCGGCGTGACCACGGGCAAAAGCTCGATCATGAAGGTCTTCCCGGCCTGGGCAGAGTTCCTCGGATTGAGGGACGCGGAGATCAAGGGCATCGATTTCAGGCTGCATGATGATCCCGCAGCATATCGGGAAGCCGTAGAATTCATCCGCGACGACCCGCTTTCCCTGGGTGCCCTCGTCACCACCCACAAGATCGACCTCTTCCACGCCTGCCGCGACCTCTTCGACGTTGTCGATCCGCATGCCAGGCTGATGGACGAGACGAGCTGCATTTCCAAGCGCGACGGCAAGCTGATCTGCCACGCCAAGGATCCCATTTCCTCGGGCCTGGCCATCGACGGCTTCCTCGGTCCGGACTATTTCGCGACCACGGGCGCAGACCTTTTTTCCATGGGTGCCGGGGGCTCGACCATCGCCATCACCTGGCATCTGATGCGCGCGAGCCGCGGCAGGGACGTTCCCAACCGCATCGTGGTTTCGAACCGCAGCCAGCATCGCCTCGATGAAATCCGCCGCATTCATGAGCATGTGGAAAGCCGGGTTCCCGTCGAGTACGTGCTCGCACCGGAAGCCGCCGACAATGATGCGGTCCTCGAGACGCTGAAGCCCGGCTCTCTGGTCATCAATGCCACCGGCCTCGGAAAGGATGCCCCCGGATCCCCGCTGTCGGATGCCGCAGTGTTCCCGGAAAAGTCGGTGGCATGGGACCTCAACTACCGTGGCGATCTCGTCTTCCTCGACCAGGCACGGCGGCAACAGGACGCGAGAGCACTGAAGGTGGAGGATGGCTGGACCTACTTCCTGCACGGCTGGACGCAGGTGATCGCAGAAGTGTTCAGCATTGCCATTCCGACAGCCGGTCCGTCGTTTGACCAGATTTCAGAAATTGCGCTCAAGGCAGCCGGGAGATAGGCCATGAACCAGCGTATTCTCGTCACCCCCCGTTCGCTGACCGCCGAGCCGCATCCCGACGTGGAGCGGCTGCGCCAGGAAGGTTTCGACATCGTCTACTCCACTGCAGGTGCAATGCCAACGGAAGAGGAGCTCCTCCGCCTTGTGCCAGATTGCGTCGGCTGGCTCGCCGGCGTGGAGCCCGTCACACCCCGCATCGTGGAAGCCGCCGGGCAGCTGAAGGTCATCAGCCGCAACGGCGTCGGCGTCGACAATCTCCCTGTGGACATGCTGCGCGAACGCGGCGTCGAGATCCGCATTGCCGAAGGCGCGAATGCGCTCGGCGTGGCCGAGCTCACGATCGGGCTTATGTTCAGCGCGCTGCGCTCGATCCCCCGCGTCGATGCCGGGATCAAGACCGGCGGCTGGCCGCGCCTGCGTGGCGCGGAGATTCGTGGACGCACGGTGGGTGTGATTGGCTGCGGCGCGATCGGCCGTGAAGTGGCGCGGATGGTGATCGCGCTCGGTGCCGACGTGGTTGCCTTCGATCCGGCGCGGCCCAATCTGGACCTTCCCTCGAGCGCCTTCCAATATGCCGACGTGGACGAAATCCTCGCGGTCTCCGACATCGTCACGCTGCACTGCCCGCTGCCGCGCGACGGATCGACCCTCATCGATCGCTCCCGCATTCATGCGGCCCGGCCGGGCCAGATCCTGATCAACACCGCCCGCGCCCGCCTCGTGGACGAAGAGGCTCTGATCGAGGCGCTCGAGTTGGGGCGAATGACTGCCTATGCAACCGATGTCTTCGACCAGGAGCCTCCGACCACGCTCGCGCTTGCCGCCCATCCGCGGGTGATCGCGACAAGCCATATCGGCGGTTTTACTTCCGAGAGCGTAGACCGCGCGACGAAGATCGCGGCGCTCAACCTCCTCTCCGCTCTAAGACCGGTGCATTGATGCCGGTTCTTGCGGAACACCCGTTCGACCGGCCGTTGTCAGAGGAGCTGACCTCAACGCCCTCGCAGGATCTCGCGATCTATTGGCTCGGGCAGGCCGGCTTCGTCATCGATCTCGCCGGAGCACGGATCGTCATCGACCCCTATCTCTCCGATAGCCTGGCGGAGAAATACAGGGGCAGCGCAAGGCCGCATGTGCGCATGATGCCTGCCCCGATTGCTCCCGGCGACATCAGGGGCGTAAATCTGGTTCTGTGCACGCATGCGCACACTGATCATATGGATCCGGCCACGCTGAAGCCGCTCCTGGCAGCCAATCCCAAGGCAAAGCTCATCGTGCCGCGGGCAGCGCTAGAACAGGCGCTGGACCGTTCCGGCAGACCGGAAGTCGCCATCGACCCGATCAATGCGGGCGAAACTCTCGAAGTACTGCCGGGAGTGACCGTCACCCCGTCGCGTGCGGCGCACGAGAAACTCGACACCGACCTTGAAGGCAATCACCGCTTCCTGGGCTATGCGATCAAGGCCGGGGATACCGTGATCTGGCACTCGGGTGACTGCGTTCCCTTTCCGGGCCTCGTTGAGGAGATGACCGCGCTTTCTCCCGATATTGCCCTCCTGCCGGTCAATGGCCGCAGGCCCGAGCTTTCAGAAAATGGCGTGCCCGGCAACTTCTCGCTCGATGAGGCGGTGGCGCTCGCGCGGAACATTGGCGCGATGGACATGATCGCCCATCATTACGGGCTCTTTGACTTCAACACCGAAGACCCTGCCGTGATCGACGCCATGGCGGAAGGATGCAGCGATATGCATTTGTTCAGGGCTCGCATCGGCATTGGCTATCGCCGGGCGCTTCCTTGAGGAAGCGGCTTGCTGTAGAGCATGAATAGAGTTGACGGGCGGCCGCCGAGGCGGGGAAGCGGGCAAGAAAAGGCGAGGACATGGACACGGATCTCCGCACCAATATCGGCGGCAACATCATCGAGATCATCCGGACCATGCGTTCCGACCTGCGCAAATCCGACCGCAAGGTGGCGGACGTCGTCCTCGCCGACCCTCGCCGGATCATGAATGCGACCGTGGGCGAAACGGCGGCTTTGGCAGAGGTGAGCCAGCCGACCGTTCTGCGCTTTGCCACGGCCATCGGCTGCAGCGGCTTCCAGGATTTCAAGATCCGCTTGGCGCAAAGCCTCGCCTTCGGCACGCCCGCCACCCACTCGGTACTGCTCGATACCGACGAACCCGAGATCGTGGCAGAGAAGATCTTCGACTACACCATGACCAGCCTTGACTGGGCGCGTTCGCGTCTCGACAAGACGGCTCTCCGCAAGGCGATCGATGTCCTCTCGCAAGCGCGCTCCATCGTTTTCTTCGGGTTCGGCGCATCCGGCATCGTCGCCCGAGATGCGCAACAGAAATTTCCTCTGTTCGGGGTGCCTTGCGTGGCGGAACTCGACAGCCACCAGCAGCTGATGGTGGCATCCATGATGAAGCCGGGCGACGTCGCCTTCGTGATCTCCAACACAGGAACGACCCGCTCCATCATCGAGATCGCCCGGATTGCCCGTGAAAACGGCGCCGTGGTGATCGGGCTTACGGGCTCCGACTCCCCGCTCGTCAGCTATTGTGACGTCACGCTGATCGTCGAAACGCTCGAGAACACGAACATGTATACACCGACGATCTCGCGTATCGCCGCGCTCGTCGTGATTGACATCCTTTCCACCAGCGTCGCCATGCGCCGTCCGGCAAACGACCAGGCGCGCATCCACCAGATGAAACGGCAGCTGAGCGACATGCGGCGCATGCAGCCGCTGTAATCGGCCAAACCTTGCGATTTGAGCCACCATCACCGCGCCGTCACGCGACCAGCGCGCATCGCCAATCGGCGCCTCCGTATCGCTTGGAGGAGTGAACCATAGGGTATGAAGGTCCGGTCTGGCGACAGGGAATAGGGGTCTTGCTGCCGATCTGGCTGGGCCCGAACGCCAAAAAGCCCGCCGACCGAATGGTCTTGCGGGCTTTTGTGTGCGTCAATGTTTGGTTGCGGGGGCAGGATTTGAACCTGCGGCCTTCAGGTTATGAGCCTG
>CAMFHT010000160.1 GCA_945952245.1 uncultured Rhizobium sp.
TGACGGCGCGAAATCTGAGGTTGACAGCTCCCCGCAATTAAAGGGCCGAAACACAACCACCGGGTCCGCCAGCCATTTCAGGCGCCCCCGAGCTTCGCTACAGAATGGCGATCCTCCGGCCCGGGCTTCGACGCCGGGCCTCTGGCCCCGCGATAGCCTTACGTAGCTCCCGGATATCGGGCACTAGTCATCATCGTCTCCGGCAGTCATGAGGCGCCCGGAACGAGCATCGACGACAAATGTATCCGTTCTGCCGTCCTTGACGCCTGTGGTCACAAAGGCCGAGCCTAGGTGCATGACCTGGATATCATTGTACTTCGCTTCCTGCATCTTCTGCTTGATGATATCTTCCGAGACGGGCTTGTCGCTTGGCACAAAAGCCTGTCTGAGCTCCATTTCATGATATGCCACGACCATCCCGGCAATTCCCAGGGCCAAAACTACTCCGGCGAGAGCGAAAGCGATTCGATTGCCCATTTTGCAGTCTCCTTGCTAGAGGTGATGCTTTTGGCATCATCGGCACGTCTTCAGGTGCGAAAGCAGGTTTACCGCTCCATTGCGTATGACCTCGGGCGATCCGCCAGGATACCGTCCGCAATTGAGGCGGGACGGGGCCTCGGGGTCTCCCACACGCCGAGGAGAGGCAGCACGATCAGGAAGTGCGCAAAGTAATACGCTGTGCAAATGCGCGAAAGAACAACATAGATACCTTCCGCAGGTCGAGACCCAAGATATCCCAGAGACAAGCATACGGCGCAAAAAATCCAGAAAAATACTCTGTAGTACGGACGATATTTTGCAGATCGAACGGGCGAGGTATCGAGCCATGGCAAGAACGCCAAGACACCGATGGCCGAGAACATAGCCAAAACACCCGGGAGTTTTGACGGAATACTCCTGAGGATTGCATAAAAAGGCAGAAAATACCACTCAGGCATGATCTCCGCCGGTGTTACCGCCGGGTTGGCAGGCACGTAATTCTCAGAGGCCATAAGATAATTCGGCTCGTAGAAAACAAATAAAAGATAGATGAAGAAGAAACAGATGACCCCAAACGCATCTTTGATCGTGGCGTAAGGCGTAAACGGCAATGTATCCTTTTCAACGTCCCGAATTTCGATGCCATCAGGATTGTTTTGTCCAACGACATGCAAGGCCCAGATATGGAGGACGATCACGCCCACGATCATGAAAGGCAAAAGATAATGTAGCGAAAAGAAGCGGTTGAGCGTCGGATTCGCGACGGTGTAACCGCCCCAAAGCAACGTCACGATCCATTCGCCGACCACCGGAATCGCAGAGAGCAGGTTCGTGATGACGGTGGCGCCCCAGAAACTCATTTGGCCCCACGGCAATACATACCCCATGAATGCGGTTGCCATCATCAGGAGCAGGAGGACCACCCCGAGAACCCAAACAACCTCGCGGGGCTGCTTGTAGGATCCGTAATACATCCCTCGAAACATATGCGTATACGCGGCAATAAATACAAATGATGCTCCAGTCGCATGCAAATACCGCAGGAGCCATCCATAATTTACATCGCGCATAATGTGTTCGACGGACGAGAACGCCATCGTTGATTCTGGCGTATAATGCATTGCAAGCACGACCCCCGTGATGATTTGAGTCACGAGGACAACACTCAGCATCGCGCCAAACGTCCACCAGTAATTGATATTCCGAGGTGTTGGGTAGGAAATGAACGACTCGTGAGCAAGACTAATGATGGGCAAACGTCGTTCCAGCCATCGACTGAACGCGCTTCGCGGGACATAAGCAGCGGGCTTTTCCATCCTTGTTATACTCCAGGTTCTTGCGGCACGCGCCCGGTCGGCAGTGGGACTGGATAGCTGAGCCGGCGGGGCCAGTTGAAAAGTCAGAGGCTAAACAGGCCACGCGCCCCGGATTATTAGAAACGCGGGCGAAAGGCTGCCGACCGACGTCGATGTCTGGCCTCGATCAGCGCCTGCAGGCCGCTAGGACTTCTTGCCGCTCGCGGTCTTGTCGAGCGCAGCCTTCAGCCCCTTGGCCAGTTTCAAGGCGTCGTCATTCGCCCAGAAATGCATGAAGAACAGCCGTGGCGTGTCTTCGAGCATATGACTGTGGACCGCAGTCACCTCGATCCCGTTCTCGCGGAGAGCGCGCAGGACCGGGTTCACCTCCGATGCGATCAGGACGAAATCGCCGGTGATGGCCGCCTTGCCGTTACCCGTTGGCTGGAAATTAATAGCGGTGGCCGAGCCCATCGCTTCCGGCACCTCCATGCCGCCATCGCGAATAGTCTCCGGACGCAGAACACCGACCTGGTAGACGCCGCCGTTCACCCTGCCCTTATACCCGAGCGCCTGGTCGATGGCCGACGTGTCAAGATCGATCGCGGCAGCGGGAGCCGGCGCTGTCTCCCCGAGAGGCGTGCCGCTCTCCTGCAAGCCAGCATGCAGTGCTGCCGCCAGCTTCACTGCATCGCCGTGGCCGCTGACATGCATGTACATGGTCGCAGGCTCCGACCGCAGCAGATGATTGTGCAGCGCGGTGATCTCGAGGCCGCTTTCGACCAGCTTCTTCATGACCGGATTCACTTCCGGTTGGGTCAGGACGAGATCCCCCATCACCATGGCGTCGTGATCGCCCATCGACTGAAATGCCAACCATGAGCCGAGCGCCAGTGCGGGCTTGAGCTCCACGCCGTCGAGCCTGACCTTCAGATCCGTCCGCGGCAACCCGACTCGATAGATGTGACCTGACGCCATTGCGCCGGATTTTCCGAGTGCCTTGCCAACTGCGGACCAGTCAGGTTCGGCATGTGCCGGCGCGCAAATAAGCAACGCCAAGGCGGCGCCGAGAGAGAATTTCGGTTGCATCATGATGCTCCACTTTCATCGCCCCCGCGTTGAAATGCCCCTGATCACGCACCCATAGATGCGAGCGTGCTTATCAGTGCCGCGCCACAGGCCGCTGAACGATGCCTTCCTCGTAGATATCGGAGTCCGGCTCCTGGAGCCGGTAGGTCTTTCCCGAACGCGAAACGACGTAACAGCGCTGCTCATCGCGGGCTCGGTCCAGGCAGAGCTGGTCCTGCTTCACCTGCCAGCGCCCTACGGTCTTCCTGCCCATTCCTATGTTCGTGAGGGTCCCATCGCGTCCAAGCACGAGCGTCCAGTGGACTTCATCCGTGAACTCCATACCCGTGAACAAGCTTCGGATTTCCGGACCTTTGAGGACACGGAAGGCCTCCGCCGTCGCGGAGCCGATGCTGGCCAAAACGACGAGGCCGAAGAGGGTGCCAGAAATCGGTCGGATGCGCCGGATGGCTTCGCGGCAGGAGCTCGTCATGGCTTCACACCCTCCAGCGCCGGGGACGGCAGTGGCGTGATCCCGACCCGATCGAAACGGGTCACGCTATCGGCTTTGGTCCAGAGCGCGACCTTCCCACCCGTGGAGAAGGTCCCGTCGCGAGCCTCGAATAGAACCTTGCCGTTGAACGAGACACTGAGGCGATCTCCCAACGCCCGCACCGCAAGGGTCTGCCATTCGTTCGACGGCACCTTGACGTTGGCTCCCGCCAGTTCCTCGCGCCTGCCACTTCTCACGCGGTAGAGACGGACGTTGTCCTCCAAGGCATTGGCCCGGACGACGTAATAGTTCTGCTGATCCTTCAGCCTGAAGGCGATGCCGCCGGCACGGTCGACGCTCCCCGAAACCGCCTTGAAGCGGGTCTCGATTTCTACATCTGCCGGGTAGATCGTGTCGTATATGGCGAGCGGGAATCTGTAGTCGGTCTTGTCGACGTCGAGTTGGGCCAATGCCTTCCCGCCATCGGCCGAGCCATCGTCAACGACTTCCCAGCGGCCGACGGCGCCGCTACCCGTAAGCGCAGAAACAAAGTCGAGAGGGAGCGCGCGAACTCGCGCGCTCCCGAAGGTGATCATCTGGGCGTTCGCGGAAAAGACCGCGCTGGCCAGCACGATTGCCGATGCGACCGCAACGGGTCTGATCATGGGCTTTCTCCAATACCGGACAGTGTGCCGTCAGGCGGCAGCCGGTTTCATCATGGGCGGCCAGTTGTGGGTCTCGCCCTTCCGGCGGGAGGCCCAGGCGTAGAGCGCGTCGTAGATGATGAAGCCGCGCTTCAGGACCTCGTGATCGTCCGGCGAGAGGTCGCGAAGGCCCATCGAGATCGCCAGCAGCCCGGCCGACTGCGGCGTGAGATCGTGGCGGTCCGTATCGGCGCCGCGGACGATGGCGGCAATCGTAGCGACGGCCGGATCCTTGGCGAGATGATGCTTTTCGACGAAGGTGTCGAAGCTGCATCCCTCTCCGACATGCGTGTATTCGACGCCGGGCACGTCATAGGGAATGGCGCCGGTTTCCTCGGCCACCTTCCGGACCTGATCCGGCGGCACGAACAGGAACTCAGGCTCCTTGTCGATGAATCGCGTGATCAGCCAGGGGCAGGCGATCCGGTCGATGACCGGGCGTTCGCGTGTGACCCATTTCATGGCGTAGGCCTCCCTTCAGCGGTGGTGAGTGGAACGGTCGGGGCGCCGATCGCGTGCCAGGCGGCGATACCGCCCGCGAGCGAGTGAGCATCGAGACCGCGGCGTCGGAGTTCAGCGACCGCATCGCCGCTGACCTGGAAGCCGTAAACGCAGTAGGCGACGATCGGCTTGTCCTTCGGCAGGTCACCTGCCCATTCGGCGATCCGTTCTGGCGTGCGCAGTTGCGCTCCCGGAATCATATCGCTGCGCTTCGCCAAATCCTCGGCGAGGCAGACATCCAGCAGGACGAGATCGTCCTGGCGTTGCAGACGCGCCAGCAGATCCTCGGCAGCGATGCTGTTGCCCGGGACGGTAACCTCCGGCTCGCTGATCACCTGCCGGTATTGCGCGAGCCGCTGGAAGCGAGTGCCGACCCGTTCCCAGTGGATGTTCTTCATGAAGGCGTCGACATAGGCTCCAGCCTTTGCGCCGAAGTCGATGTGATAGGCGTGCTCGTACATATCGAGCGCCATGATCGGGATGCTGCCGGCCAGGAAGCTGGTGTGATCCTGCCCCCACTGGATCATCAGGCGCTGATGGCGCTCCGACCAGACCAGCAACGTCCAGCCCGAGCCGCCTGCCTGCGCCTTGGCGCAGGCAGCGAATTTCGAGCGCCAACCGGCGACGCTGCCGAAATCACGCTCCAGCGCGAGGGCCAGGTCGCCCGCGGCATCGCCGGTGCCGCCAAGGCCGTCGAAATAGATCTCGTGCAGGATCGCCGAATTGGCGGCGATGAGCTCTTCCCGCTTGAGACCGTTGATGTCGAATACCGGTGTCTGGCTCCAGTCGAGTTCGTCAAGCCGGCGCTCGATGGCGTTGAGGCGCCGTACGGCTCCACCATAATTGTTCTCGTAATGGCTCGCCAGAAGCCGCTCTGAGAGTCCTTCGAGGCGCGGCGGCTTAAAGGGCAATGGCTTGATCCGGTGCATGGCACCCTCTTTCGGAATAGGTATCGAAGGGACGCTACGCCTGAATCAATCTGGATACAAGTGTTGCTTTTCACATTTCTGATGATACGGTGATGACATGAACGTTGACGACTCCTCGGCTGAGCAGCGCTGGCTCCTGCTGATCCACCAGTTGCCGAGCAAGCCCGCCTATTTCCGAGTGAAGATCTGGCGACGGCTGCAAGGCATCGGCGCGGTCGCGGTGAAGAGCACGGTTTATGCGCTGCCTGCGAATGCCGAGACACAGGAGGATTTCGAGTGGCTGTTGAAGGAGATCGTCGAGGGCGGTGGCGAGGCCATGCTCTGCGAAGCTCGTCTGATCGACGGGCTCTCGGATCACCAGGCACGGGCTCTGTTCGATGCTGCGCGGGACGAGGACTACGAGGCCCTCTCGAAGGAGGCGCGGGCCCTCGGCGTCCGCCTCGCAACACCCAGCGCTGACGACGAAGGCGTCGAATTTGGTTCGCAAGCCAAGCGCCTGCGGAAGCGGCTGACCGATATCGCCGCTATCGATTTCTTTGCGGCCACCGGCCGCCTAACCGCTGAAAGCCTGATCGCTGATCTGGAGCTTAGGCTGACAAAGGATAAACAGATGGTCGAAAAACCGCCAGAGACCCCACAATCGAATCCGCCAGATTATAGGGGCCGCGTTTGGGTCACACGCAGCGGTATCTTTATCGACCGCATTGGCTGCAGCTGGCTGATCCGTCGTTTCATCGATCCGAGCGCCGCTATCATCTTCGTTGCTGGCAAGAACTACGAACCCAAGCCCGGAGAGTTGCGCTTCGACATGTTTGAAGGCGAGATCACCCATGAAGGCGACCGATGCAGTTTCGAAGTCCTGCTGACCCGCGCCGGTCTTGCCGATCCTGCTCTCCAAGCCATCGCCGAGATCGTCCACGACATAGATCTAAAGGACGGCAAGTTCGGTCGCGAGGAAACGACCGGGGTGGCAAGTCTCATTTCCGGCGTCTGCGCGGCCAATCCGCAGGACGAGGACCGGCTTACCCAAGGCGCCACGATCTTTGACAATCTATACCAGTACTTCAGGTCCAAGCGAGCCTAATGATCGGGGATCAGCTATGAGCAAGATCGAAACTCTTGGTTCCACACCGGCCAAGCAGAGTCCCGTGCCCGATCACGGTGTTTCATTCGGAGAGGCGGTGCGCGTCTGGGCCCGGGTGGCGGCGCTCAGCTTCGGCGGGCCCGCCGGGCAGATCGCGGTGCTGCACCGCATCGTCGTCGAGGAGAAGCGCTGGATTGGTGAGACGCGCTTCCTGCACGCCTTGAACTATTGCACTCTGCTGCCTGGACCGGAAGCACAGCAACTCGCCGTTTATATCGGCTGGCTATTGCATAAGACAAAGGGCGGCCTTGTTGCCGGAATCTTGTTTGTGGTGCCCGGTGTCGTCGCCATCATGGCGCTGAGCTGGATCTACGCCATCTTCGGCAATGTCGGAAGCGTCCAAGCGCTCTTCTTCGGCTTGAAGGCCGCGGTCCTTGCGATCGTGCTCGAAGCTGTGCTCCGGATCGGTCGGCGCTCGCTGAAGAACGGGGTGATGATCGGCCTCGCCGTGGCCGCCTTTCTCGCGCTAACCGTCTTTCAGGCTCCCTTCCCCCTCGTCGTCTTCGTAGCCGGCCTGATCGGTTATGTCGGTGGGCGTGCGGGGTGGTCGGCCTTTCTGGCTGGTGGCGGCCATGGCAAGGTCGGTGGCAATCAGGTCGCCGATATCGACTCCGCGCTTGGCGAAGGCATTCCAGCCCATGCCACGCCCCCCTTAAGCTGGTCGCTGAAGGTTGCGGCGATTGGTGCCCTCATTTGGTTTGGTCCAATCATCATTTTGCTGGCGACGTTTGGCCGCGGTGACGTATTTACCGAAATCTCCGTCTTCTTTTCCAAGATGGCCATGGTGACCTTCGGCGGGGCCTATTCGGTCCTGTCTTATGTCGCCCAGCAGGCGGTTGAGCACTATGGCTGGCTGAAGCCGGGCGAGATGCTGGATGGTCTCGGCATGGCCGAGACCACCCCCGGGCCGCTGATCATGGTCACGCAGTTCGTCGGCTTCATGGGCGCCTACCGCGCACCGGGTTCGCTCAACCCGCTGCTGGCGGCCACGCTCGGCGGCCTCCTGACGACCTGGGTGACCTTCGTGCCCTGCTTCCTCTGGATCTTCCTGGGTGCGCCGTTCATGGAGACGATGCGCAGCAACAAGGCCCTGTCGGCTGCCCTCGGCGCCATCACCGCTGCCGTCGTCGGCGTGATCCTGAACCTGTCGATCTGGTTCGCCATGCACGTCTTGTTCGCTGAGGTCAGCCAGGTTCGAGCCTATGGCATGGAACTCGATGTGCCCGTCCTGAGCACCGTCAACGTCGCCTCGTTGCTGCTGACCATTGCCGCCATGATCGCGGTGTTCCGCTTCAAGGTCGGGATGATCAAGGTCATCGCAGCGTGCTCGGTCGCCGGGCTGCTCTATGGGCTTGCGACGGGCATGGTCTGATCGCGATTGCGCAAACGAACGATCGACGACGGACCCCGCCCGTCGTCGACTTTTGCCGATCACAGCGCGTTCAGGAAGGCCAGTAACTCATCGTCCGGCTTAAAGCGGCTGCTGTCCGGCCCATCGATCGGGCGCCACTCTGCTGAGGCGGCCTCCTTAAGCGATGCGGGCACGAAGAAGCCGACGTCTTCTGCCTAGATCAGACTCACATATTCTGATCTAGACTCATTTATTCTGACATACGACATCGCGACGATCAGATATCGACCGTCGCGTTCAGCGCGTTGGTCTGGATGAATTCGCGCCGCGGCTCGACGACATCGCCCATCAGCTTGACGAAGAGATCGTCGGCCTCGTCGTTCTGGTCGTTCTTGACGCGCAGCAGCGAGCGCACGTCGCGATCGAGCGTCGTCTCCCAGAGCTGGTCGGGGTTCATTTCGCCCAGGCCTTTGTAGCGCTGCAGCGAGACGCCCTTCTTGCCGATGGTCGAGACCGCGTCGAACAGGTCGCTCGGGCCGTTGACGGTGAAGTCGTCGCCCTTGCGCGCGAGGACACCCGGCTTGGCATAGGCTTCCTGCAAGGAGGCCGCTGCCGCGTGGAGCTTGCGGGCTTCCGCGCTGGCGAGCAGGCCGGCATCGACCGTCGCCGCCTGCTTCACGCCGCGGATCATCCGCGAGAACACGAAGCCGCCCTCGCTGACCTTGCCCTCCCAGCCACGCTCCAGATCGTCCGAGATCGCATCGAGCCGGCGTGCCACATAAGCCGCCGCCTCGTTCGCCTTGGCCTCGTCATCCTCGCTGATCGGGTGCAGCACACCGGCGATCGCCATCTGCTCGACGACGCGGCGGTCATAGCGCGAATGCAGCTGGGCCAGCGCGTTGCGGACGTTGCGGGCTTCCTCGATCAGAGCGCGCAGATCCGCGCCGCCGCGCTCGACGCCCTCGCTGGTGCGGAAGGTCGCGCCGTCCACCGTCGAGTCGACCAGATATTCCTCCAGCGCCCGCTCGTCCTTGAGATAGACATGGCTCTTGCCGCGCGCCGCCTTGTAGAGCG
>CAMFHT010000161.1 GCA_945952245.1 uncultured Rhizobium sp.
GTCATGATCGTCGCCTTGATCCACGGGTCCTTGATGTGGTCGATCTTCTCCACGTCCGGCATGTCGACGGGGTTGTGGAGTTCCTTCTCCGTGCCGTCGTTCATGACGAGCTGGTAGACCACGGAGGGCGCGGTCGCGACGAGGTCGAGATTGAACTCGCGTTCCAGGCGCTCCTGGATGATTTCGAGGTGCAGGAGGCCGAGGAAGCCGCAGCGGAAGCCGAAGCCGAGGGCTGCCGAGCTTTCCATCTCGAAGGAGAACGAGGCGTCGTTGAGGCGGAGCTTGCCCATGGCGGCGCGCAGATCCTCGAAATCGGCGGCATCGACCGGGAAGAGGCCGCAGAACACCACGGGCTGGGCCGGCTTGAAGCCCGGCAGCGCTTCCGCCGTCGGCTTGCGATCGTCTGTGATGGTGTCGCCGACGCGGGTATCGGCCACTTCCTTGATCGAGGCGGTGATGAAGCCGATCTCGCCGGGGCCGAGGCTGTCCACATTGACCATTTTCGGGGTGAGCACGCCGACGCGCTCCACGCCGTAGCGGGCGCCGGTGCCCATCATGCGGATCTGCTGGCCCTTGGTCAGCACGCCGTCGATGATGCGCACGAGAACCATCACGCCGAGATAGGTGTCGTACCAGCTGTCGACCAGCAGCGCCTTCAAGGGCGCGGTCTCGCCGCCGGGGCTCTTCGGCGGCGGCAGCTTGTGGACGATCGCTTCCAGCACGTCGGGAATGCCGAGGCCGGTCTTGGCCGAGATCATCACGGCTTCGGAAGCGTCGATGCCGATCACTTCCTCGATCTGCTCCTTGATGCGCTCGGGTTCGGCGGCGGGCAGGTCGATCTTGTTGAGGACGGTGACCAGTTCGTGATTGTTGTCGATCGCCTGGTAGACGTTGGCGAGTGTCTGCGCTTCCACGCCCTGCGAGGCGTCGACCACCAGCAGCGAGCCTTCGCAGGCCGAGAGCGAGCGCGAGACCTCATAGGCAAAGTCCACGTGACCGGGCGTGTCGATGAGGTTCAGGACGTAGACTTCGCCATCCTTGGCCTGGTAGTGCAGACGCACCGTCTGGGCCTTGATGGTGATGCCGCGCTCCTTCTCGATCTCCATGTTGTCGAGAACCTGTTCCGACATCTCGCGTTCGGCGAGGCCTCCGGTCGTCTGGATCAGACGGTCGGCCAGCGTCGATTTGCCGTGGTCGATATGGGCCACGATCGAGAAGTTGCGGATATGGTCGAGAGGCGTGCGGGAAGAATTGGTGCTCATGGCCCCGGCATATATCAGCGGCGTGGCCCGGCGCAAAGCTAAAAAGCGGCATAAACTCGGGCTTGCCGCCTATTTGCGGGCGCCGATGCGGGCGAGCACGAAGAGCCCGTAGGCGAGCGACAGCGCGAGGATCGCATAGATGAAGGTCCGGTCGCCGAAGGCCGGAGTCAATGCGGTGATCGCCATGGGGATGAGCGTTGCGCCGACCGACCAGGCGAGCAGCAGGGCGCTGGAGAGGGAGACGAAATGCTGCGCCTCCGCCCGGTCGTTGGCATGGGCATTCGCGAGCGAGTAGATGCTCTCGATTGCGCCCGCCCAGCAGGCGAAGATCACCATCAGCAGGCCCATGCGGTCAAAGCCGGTGGAAAGTGCTGCCAGACCCATGACGAAAATCAGCGTGCAGGTGATGAGGATCACGGTGCGCCGGTCGATGCGGTCGGAGAGCATGCCGATCGGATACTGCACGAAAAGCAGGCCGGTCTGCATGACGAGGCTGAGCAGTGCCACGTCCTTCTGCGTCACCTGGCTCGCCGTCGCATAGATCGGGGTAAAGCCCTGGACGGCCATGGATATCCCGCCGGCAGTCAGGACGCCGACGACCCCGACCGGCGAGATCCGCCATGCATGCGGCACCGCCTTCAGCATGGAGAGCGCCGCCGGCATCGGCGGAGCGGGCAGGCGCGTGAGGCCGATCGGCAGGATGGCGAGCGTGGTCAGAAACACCGTGGTGAGGGGCGCGAGGTTGCCGGTTGCCGGCAGCTCACCGAAGATCCATGAGCCTGCGCCGAAGCAGAGAATATAGGCCATGTAGAAGAAGGAGAGGGCCTTTCCGCGCCAGGAATTGGCGGCGGCATGGTTGATCCAGCTCTGCGCGATGACGAAATTGACGTTGGAGGCCATGCCGTAGAGCCCGCGTGCCAGCACCCAGAGCAGAGGGTTGAAACCGATCGCGATTAGCAGCGCCGCCATGATGACGAGCGCCATCGAGACGGGAAAGAGGCGTGCATGCCCGACCCGGCGGATGAGCGGTCCTGCAATGACGCAGCCCGCAAGCCCGCCGAAGGCAACCGCCGTCACCGCAGCGCCTGCAAACCAGGGCGCGGCACCGTTCGTCCCCAGCACGAAGGGCACATAGGTGAACAGCAGGCCATTGCCGGCGGCGACGAAGGCCATGGACGCGATGACGCTGAAGATCGACCAGGGGGAATTCTTCTCGGACATGGGCAGGCACTCCTCCACAATCGTCCTACCCGGCGCCGATCTTGTCTGACAAGATTCGGCAGTGGATGCATCGGGGTTAGCAGCCACAAATTTTTCCGGGCCTTGCGTGAGGGAGCAAACTCTGCAAATCTACGATAATGGAATCAGATGATCAGATGATGGAAATCGAGACCGGCGCACGACTGAAGGCGCTCAGGGCATCAAGCGGGATGACGCTGGACGAGCTTGCAAGGTCTTCCGGCGTCAGCCGCGCCATGATCTCGCGCATAGAGCGCGGCGAGACAAGCCCGACAGCCGTTCTTCTTGCACGGCTCGCGACGGCGCTTGGTCATTCGCTCTCGACCTTCTTCGCGGCCACGCCTTCAGCCGAACCGTTTTCGGCATCGGGACAGCAGCATGTCTGGAAGGATCCGGAGACCGGCTATGTCAGACGCTCCGTGTCTCCGCCGGGCACGGGCTCGGGCGTCGATATCGTCGATGTCGTCCTTCCGCCGGGAAAGCGGGTGAGTTTTCCCCCGCAGGCCTCCAGCACCGGGATCTTCCAGCATGTCTGGGTGCTGGAGGGGCGCCTCGTCATGGTCGTGCAGGAGATCGAGCGGGACATGGAAACCGGCGATTGCCTGTTCCACGACATCGGCCTCGGCCACAGTTTCATCAATCCGGGCACCGAACCGGTGCGCTATGCGGTCATTCTCGAACACAGGCGGAAACCATGAAGAGTGCTGACATCACGATCGAACGGCTTGACGGACCGGGCGCCGAGGCGGCGCTCGAAGGGCTTTCGGCGGTGCTTGTGGATTGCGTCGAGGGCGGGGCCTCCGTCGGTTTCCTCTCTCCCTATGGCATGCAAGATGCGGCGGAATACTGGCGCGGCGTCTTGCCTGCGGTCAGAAGCGGGGCGAGCCTCCTCTTTGCCGCACGCGATGGCGAGCGCCTCGTCGGCACGGTCCAAATCGGCCTGCAGCAGTTTCCGAACCAGCCGCACAGGGGAGACCTCAAGAAGCTGCTCGTCCATCGGGAGGCAAGGGGCCGGGGCGTTGCGAATGCACTGATGGCAGCTGCGGAGGCTGAAGCCTTTCGGCGGGGCAAGACGCTGCTGGTCCTCGATACCGCGACCGGCAGCCCGGCCGAGACGGTATACCAGAAACTCGGCTGGACGGCATCGGGCATCATCCCCGACTATGCTATGTGGCCGGACGGCAGTTTCTGCGGCACGACCTTCTATTACAAGCGGCTCCGGGCGCCCTCCGCATAGGTCCGAAAATGGCACGGAGCGACGCTTCTCAAGGCATTCCCGCCGTGTTAGCTCTCCCGTATAAAAGGGGGGGCTGCATGCTCAGGAAAACGACGAAGTGCCTTATGTTCATCGCTCTCGTGCTTGCCGGCCCAGGGACCGCCGCAATGGCTGCCGACGTCACGTTCGTGATGAAAAACGAGCATCCGAACGCAGTCGAGGTGGAGCTGTACAGCCAGGACCGTGACCATGTCTGGCCGGGAAATGGCGAGGTCTACTATCTCGACGACGGCGAGACCAAGCAGATCCCGCTTTCCTGCGAGGAAGGTGAGAAGATCTGCTACGGCGCCTGGGTTTCCGGCGACAAGGGCACCTATTGGGGCACGGGTCCCGACAATGGCGAGCACTGCGCCAATTGTTGCTACACCTGCACCGGCGGCGAGACCGAGGAAATCGACCTCGTCGAGTGACGCCCGCTCACGGACGTTTCAGCACCGGATCATCCATGGCGGGATTGTAGAAGAGCGAGAGGATGAGGCTCTTTGCAATGCGCTCCGCAGTGGCGAGGAACCACTGGCGGGCCTTTTCTTCGGGCACGGTGTCTTCGAGCGTCTGGCAGAAGAGGGCCAGCCAGTCCTCGAACAACGCCTGCTGCATGCCGTCAATGCCCATGTGCGCCTGCACCGGCTTGCCGCCATAGGCGCCGCTCTTGAAGGCGATCGCACCCCAGAACCGCTTCATCTTCCCAAGATGATCGTCCCACCGGTTCTGCAGCCTGTCGTTGAAGACCGGCCCGAGCCGACCGTGGCTGCGGATGCGGCCGTAGAAGCGGTCTACCAGACTGTCGATCAGTGCCTGGTCTATGCCAATCGCCACCATGTCGGCCTCGGCTTTCCGGCGGATGCCGTCGAGATGCGCGGTGCGGCCCACGAGGTCTTCGTTCACGAGATCGATCCTTCCGGAATTGGCATCGCCAGGAGCGGGCGGCTCAGTCGTGCGTTCCTATACCCATGTTCCGTTCAGGGCGCCATGCGTCAGCATGTTCCACTCCGGACGTCGCACAAGTCTTGACCGAAACAGCGCAGCGAACTAGTTTAGAATAATTCTAAATAGAGGTCATCATGCTTGGCAAGTTCTTCTCTTCCTCCCGCCGCTCCTTCGACAGCCTTTCAGAGCAGGAAGTGCTGGCCCTCGCCATTTCCTCCGAGGAAGACGATGCCCGCATCTACCGCGCCTATGCGCAGCGCCTGAGGCCGGACTATCCGCAGAGTGCAAAGGTGTTCGAGGAGATGGCGGATGTGGAGAACACGCACCGTTCCATGCTGATCGAGATGCACCGGAAGCGTTTCGGCGAGGTGATCCCTCTCATCCGGCGCGACCATGTCCGCGGCTTCCTGGAGCGCAAGCCGGACTGGCTGCGCGACAATCTCTCGCTCGAATCCATCCGGGTCGAAGCCGAATCCATGGAGCAGGAGGCGCATCGCTTCTATCTCGCCGCCGCCGGGCGCAGCACGGATGCCTCGACCCGCAAGCTTCTCGGCGATCTCGCGCTGATGGAGCAGGGCCATGAGGAAGCCGCCCGCCATCTGGAGCAGGAGCATCTGCCCGCCGAGGCCCGCGAACAGGAAAACGAGGCCTCGCAGCGGCAGTTCGTGCTCACCTATGTGCAGCCTGGCCTTGCCGGCCTGATGGACGGCTCGGTTTCGACGCTTGCACCGATCTTTGCCGCCGCCTTCGCGACGCAGGATACCTGGCAGACCTTCCTCGTCGGGCTCTCCGCCGCTGTTGGTGCCGGCATTTCCATGGGGTTCACCGAAGCCGCGCATGACGACGGCAAGATCTCGGGCCGTGGTTCGCCGGTGAAGCGCGGCCTCGCCTCCGGCATCATGACCGCGGTCGGCGGGCTGGGCCACGCGCTGCCCTATCTCATCCCGCATTTCTGGACGGCAACCGCCGTCGCCGTCGCCGTCGTGTTCGTCGAGCTCTGGGCGATCGCCTTCATCCAGAACAAGTACATGGACACGCCATTCCTGCGCGCGGCCTTCCAGGTCGTGCTTGGCGGCTCGCTGGTGCTGGCAGCCGGCATCCTGATCGGCCAGGGATGAGCGCCTGAACGAAAAAAGCCGGGCGCGCTGCCCGGCTTTTGCGCAATCCTGCCTGATCACGCCTTACTGAAGCGCGCCAACCAGAACGTCGTTGCCGTTCTCGATCGAGACCCAGCGGCCGGAATCGAAGGTCGCCTGGCGCTTAAGGTAGCGGTAGGGCGTCGCGTACCATGGCTTCACCTCGTCCTCGAGATTGTCGAGGATGAAATCGCCGCTCGCGGTGCGGAGCGTCAGCACCGCATGACCCTCGCCATCCGGCTTGCGGACGACGGTGATGAGGAGGGAAGCCTCCGGGAACCCGCGCTGCATCAGGATACGGCGCTTCAGCAGCGCGAAATCCTCGCAATCGCCGGCGGTGGTGGGATAGGCCCACTTTTCTTCCTGACCGTAGAGTTCTTCGTCGGTGACCGGCGTGATCTCGGTGTTCACCATGCGGTTCACGTCGCGCACGGTCTTCCAGCCGGCAGCGGTCACCTTGGGGGCGGCCATGTTGCTGCGGGTGGAGTGGCATTCGCCGGGAAGCTCGCGGCAGAACTGGTAATGGCCGATCGGCTGCGAGGTCACGCTGCCGGTGATCATGGAGGCCTGCGGCCGCGGGGAGGGCGTCGCCGTCGGCGCCGAAACCGACACCGTCAACAGCGCACCCAGGATAACTGCCATCGTCGAACGCGTAACCATAGTCTGCCGCCTCGCAAAACCTTAACAAAGGATTAAGGGCTCGGAAGCGGCAGAGTCAATCGTTAGGGAACTGTTAACGATTGTGAACAGCGTTTATGGTTAAGATCCGGACGGCTCCTGCTGGCCCGACAGTTCCGTAATCGCTGCCAGCATGCGCTCCAGGTCCTGGGGCCGCGAGAGCCGGTGATCGCCGTCGCGAATGAGGGTCAGCACCGTATCGTCGGCAGGGAGGTGATCGAGCAGGCGCAGGGCATGCGTGTGCGGCACGTCCGGATCACGCATGCCCTGCAGGATGTGAACGGGGCATCCTGTCTCGATGATGCCGGTCAGGACCCGGTTCGCCCGTCCGTCTTCGATGAGCGTCCGCGTGAAGACATTGGGTTCGGGGCTGTATTCGGAGGGTTCTTCGAAATAGCCGCGGGCCGCAAGGCTCTGCTGCTGTGCGTCCGTCAGGCTGGGTTCGATCAGTTCCGCCGTGAAGTCGGGGGCCGGCGCGATCAGCACCATGCCGTTCAGCTCAGGACCGGTCTTGCGTTTGCGCAGTTCCTGGGCGAGGCGCAGCGCGATCCAGCCGCCCATGGAGGAGCCGATGACGACGATTTCTTCCGGCGCGATGTGATCGATGACCGCGAGAGTTTCGCCAAGCCAGCGGCTGATCGTGCCATCGGTAAAGGCGCCGCCGGACTGGCCGTGGCCGGAATAATCGAAGCGGATGCAGGCAAGCCCCTGGCGTGCCGCGAACTCGTCGACGGCAACGGCCTTCGAGCCCGTCATGTCGGAGCGGTAGCCGGAAAGCCAGACCAGGGCCGGCCCCCGCATGTTGCGGGTGGGCGGGCGGTAACGGATGGCTATGGCGCGCCTGTCCTCGCCTTCGCCTACCTCGATGAAGTCAGGATTTCCGTTTTCCACTGTCATTCGACCACCCGTTGAAGATTGCAGTTCGCCTTTTTCAACATAATTGAGCGTTTGGCAATTGCGCGGGGCGGAGCCGCCTGGTTCAAAGGCGGTGGCATCCATCCTTAAAAATACTCGATTTTCTGCCCGAAAAGCCGCGAAAAGCACGGCGCGGGTGGTGATTTTCCCGCCAAAGCATGCTATTGACTTCGCCGCGTTGATCACGACATTGCAGGCGACTGAAATACCGCACGCCGCTGCCGTATCAGCGAGCATCAATTATTCGAGGAGAATACGACCATTCGCAGACCTTTCAAAGCCGATGCCCCGACCAAGGACGGGCCGCGCGCCAACCGTGAAATCCGCGTCCCCCGCGTCCAGCTCATCGATGCCGAAGGGCAGAACCTCGGTGTCGTGCAGACCGATCAGGCACTTCGCATGGCGGAAGAAGCCGGGCTCGACCTGGTGGAGATTTCCCCCAATGCAGAACCGCCCGTCTGCAAGATCCTCGATCTCGGAAAGCTGAAGTACGCCACCCAAAAGAAGGCGGCGGAAGCGCGCAAGAAGCAGAAGATCGTCGAGGTCAAGGAAATCAAGATGCGCCCCAACATCGACACGCATGACTATGACGTGAAGATGAAGGCGATGAACCGCTTCTTCGAAGAAGGCGACAAGGTCAAGGTGACGCTGAAGTTCCGTGGCCGTGAAATGGCTCACCAGGAACTCGGCCTGAAGCTGCTGCTGCAGGTCAAGGAAGACACGCTGGGCGTCGCCAAGGTCGAAGCCGAGCCGAAGCTCGAAGGCCGCCAGATGATGATGGTGCTGGCTCCGAAGTGAGCCGGCGGCATCACCCTAGCTCAAGATCATGAGGCAAGGCTGCAAGCCGTCCCGTCCGGGGCGGCTTTGGCATTTAAGGGGCATGGGACAGGGTGACGCGAGGAGCGCCAAGATTCTCCCGTCCATGCCGTTGCACTTTCCGGCCTTCCCGGTTATAAGCGCGCGTCCGAACGGTCCGGCAGGGCATGCCGTGGCCGTTCTTAATGCTTGAAACGGGCTTCGTCTGCCTGTTTCGATTAAAAACAACGGAGTAGCAAAATGCCCAAGATGAAGACGAAATCTGCTGCCAAGAAGCGGTTCAAGATCACCGCTTCCGGCAAGGTCAAGGCAGCTGCCGCAGGCAAGCGCCATGGCATGATCAAGCGGACCAACAAGTTCATCCGCGATGCACGCGGCACGATGGTTCTCGCCGAAGCTGACGGCAAGAAGGTCATCAAGAACTACCTGCCCAACGGTCTCTGAGACTTCAGGCATTCCGCGTAAAATCAAGGAGATCATGATATGGCTCGCGTAAAACGTGGCGTCACTTCCCGCGCCAAGCACAACAAGGTATTCAAGGCAGCCAAGGGCTTCTACGGCCGCCGCAAGAACACGATTCGCGCTGCAAAGGCAGCCGTCGATCGTTCGAAGCAGTTCGCCTACAAGGACCGCAAGGTCAAGAAGCGGAATTTCCGCGCGCTCTGGATCCAGCGCATCAACGCTGCCGTCCGCACGTCCGGCCTCACCTATGGCCGCTTCATCGACGGCCTGAACAAGGCCGGCATCGCCGTTGACCGCAAGGTCC
>CAMFHT010000162.1 GCA_945952245.1 uncultured Rhizobium sp.
CAAATTCTTCCGGCTGGCGGTGGGGCGGGAAGTCAGGCTGCGCTACGCCTATCTCGTCACCTGTCGCGAGGTGGTCAAGGACGCTGACGGCAACGTGGTCGAACTGCGCTGCACTTACGATCCCGCGAGCCGCGGCGGCAATGCGCCGGACGGTCGAAAGGTAAAGGCCACTCTGCACTGGGTGTCCGCCCGGGATGCACTTCCCGCCGAAGTCCGGTTGTACAGCACGCTCTTCAACCGCCCTGACCCGGGCACCGGTGGCGATCTCGACGCCGACCTGAATCCGGGCTCGCTCGAAGTCCTGTCGGGCGCGCTGCTGGAGCCCTCATTGGCAGAGGCATCTGCAGGGGAAGCCGTGCAGTTCGAGCGACTGGGCTATTTCTGCCCGGACCTCGCGAGCCGGCCGAAGGCTCTGGTGTTCAACCGCACGATCGATCTGCGGGACACCTGGGCAAAGGTGCAGGTCCAGAGTTGATAGGAGCGGAGTTCCGAGACGAGGCGCGATTGCCGGCGGCTGCCGGATAGAACGCGCCGGCCGCAGCGCTCACGCTGCGGCAATGTCAACGCGCGTTTGGATCTCGCTGCTGTCGCTGTCCGTCCTCTGGGGCGGCTCGTTCTTCTTCGCCAAGGTAGCCCTCGCAGAGCTGCCACCGCTCACGGTCGTATTCTGCCGCGTGGCGTTTGCCGCGCTTGCGCTCAATCTCGTGCTCGCCGTTTCCGGCCGTTCTCTTTTCGGAGCCGGCATGCCATGGCGCAGCTTCGCAACGATGGGTCTGCTCAACAATCTCGTGCCATTCGGCCTGATCTTCTGGGGCCAGACGCAGATCGCGTCCGGCCTTGCCTCGATCCTGAACGCAACCACGCCGCTGTTCACCCTGCTGGTCGCCCATTTCCTCACGAAGGACGAACAGATTGCCGGACTGAAACTTGGCGCACTGCTGGTCGGCCTCTGCGGCGTCGCCGTGCTTGTGGGACCATCGCTCCTCGTGTCGGGACAGAGTACGGTGGGACAGCTTGCCTGCCTCGGGGCTGCGCTCTCCTACGCCTTCGCGGGTGTCTATGGGCGCCAATTCAAAAGCATGGGGGTGGCGCCGCTCGATGCGGCCGCGGGGCAGGTCACGGCAAGCACCATGTTGATTCTGCCGATCATGCTGATCTTCGACCACCCCTGGACCTTTGCGGCTTCTCCGTCGGGCATCACCTGGGCCGCGCTTGCTGGCCTCGCGCTCCTGTCGACTGCACTCGCATATGTCCTGTATTTCCGAATTCTTGCAGTAGCCGGTCCGACGAATCTCCTGCTGGTTACGTTCCTGATACCTGTCACCGCTATCCTGCTCGGGGCGCTGGTCCTTGACGAGCGGCTGCAGCCACGACAGTTCGCCGGCATGCTGCTGATTGGTCTCGCGCTCGCCCTGCTCGACGGGCGGATGCTTCGGAATCCACGTCCCGCGAAATAGCGGCGCGGCTGCACAATTGCGCCTTCTTTGGGGTCTTGTTAGGGTGCCGCCGAACCGGCGAACGGCCCCCGCAGGGAGCGCGCGCCTTGATTGAATCGAGCCTGGAAAAGAGTTCACCCGATGGCCAAATCGACCGCGACGCTGACCGACAACGAAACCGGCAAGACCTACGAGATGCCGATCATCCACGGCACCCTCGGGCCGCGTCTGGTCGATGTCCGCAAGTTCTACGGCGAGTCCGGGATGTTCACATACGACCCGGGCTTCACTTCGACGGGCTCGTGCGGCTCGAAGATCACCTACATCGACGGTGACGAGGGCCTCCTCCTCCACCGCGGCTACAACATCTCGGAGCTGGCCGAGCAGAGCGACTTCATGGAAGTCGCCTACCTGCTGATGAAGGGCGACCTGCCGAACAAGGCGCAGAAGGACAAGTTCGTCAAGGACATCACGAACCACACGATGGTTCACGAGCAGCTCAGCCAGTTCTATCGCGGCTTCCGCCGCGATGCCCATCCGATGGCGATCTGCTGCGGCGTCGTCGGTGCCCTCTCGGCCTTCTATCACGACTCGCTCGACATCCACGACCCGCATCAGCGCATGGTCGCGTCGTACCGCCTGGTCGCGAAGATGCCGACCATCGCCGCGATGGCCTACAAGTACTCGGTCGGCCAGCCGTTCGTGTACCCGCGCAACGACCTCTCCTACGCCGCGAACTTCCTGCGCATGATGTTCTCGGTGCCGGCCGAGGAGTACGAGGTGAACCCGATCGTCGAGAAGGCGATGGACCGCATTCTCATGCTGCACGCCGATCATGAGCAGAACGCCTCGACCTCGACCGTCCGTCTCGCAGGCTCGTCCGGCGCCAACCCGTTCGCCTGCATCGCCGCCGGCATCGCCTCCCTGTGGGGCCCTAGCCATGGCGGCGCCAACGAGGCCGTCATCAACATGCTGCACGAGATCGGCGGCAAGCAGAACATCCCCGGCTTCCTGAGCCGCGTGAAGGACAAGGCCGACCATACCCGCCTGATGGGCTTCGGCCATCGCGTCTACAAGAACTACGATCCGCGTGCCAAGGTGATGCGCCAGACCTGTCACGAGGTGCTCACCTCGCTCGGCATCACCCACGACCCGCTGCTCGAGCTGGCCATGGAGATGGAGCAGATCGCGCTGAAGGACGAGTATTTCGTTTCGAAGAAGCTCTACCCAAACGTCGACTTCTACTCGGGCATCATTTTCCGCGCGATCGGCATCCCGACCTCGATGTTCACCGTTCTCTTCGCGGTGGCGCGTACGGTTGGCTGGATTTCGCAGTGGAACGAGATGATCGAGGATCCGGACCAGAAGATCGGCCGGCCCCGGCAGCTCTACAACGGCCAAACCGAGCGCCCCTACAAGCCGCTTCACATGCGGGGCTGAAATCGCTGTCCGGGAGGGAAGCGAGAAGCACATGGCAAGATCATCGTTCGGGCCGCGCCAGGGGGAAACATCCTGGGCGGCCACCCAGACACCGAGGGCCCAGCCGCGTATCGTCCGGGTGGGCCGTCCTGCCAATGACAATTTCCGCCGCCGCGGCTTGCGGATGTGGATTCTCGTCGCCGGGATTGCCGGCGCAGCACTGGCCCTCGTGGCCGCGAACTGGCGCTTTTTCTGAGTTCGGTTCGTCAGAACGATTCAAGGCCCGCGATGGCGGGCCTTTTTGTTGAGAGTCGTGTGATCTTCTTTCTTCGACGCTCTCGGACATTGCCAAGAGCAATGTCCTGTCGCTCCTCGGGCTGAGCTTCGCTCAGCCCGTTCAGCCCTTACGCTCGATCAGCTCGATCTTGTAGCCGTCCGGATCTTCCACGAACGCGATGACGGTCGTGCCGAACTTGACCGGGCCGGCCGGCCGCGTGACCTTGCCGCCAGCCTTCGTGACGTCCTCGCAGAGCTTGTAGACGTCGGGAACGCCGATCGCGAGATGGCCGAACCCGGTGCCGAGTTCGTACGGCTTCGCCTGATCCCAATTGTAGGTCAGCTCAACGACGCAGTGCTCCGGCTCGTCGCCGTAGCCCACGAACGCCAGGCTGTACTTGCCGTCCGGCACGTCGCGCTTGCGCAGCAGCTTCATGCCTATCGGACCGGTGTAGAAGGCAAGAGACTTGTCGAGATCCATGACGCGGATCATCGTGTGCAGCATACGGAAATTGGACTGGGTATCGGGCATCATCCCCTCCCTGCTCTTCGCGGATCACCGGTCTCTAATCATGGCGGCAAACGTCGCCTCGGCGGCAACCTTGCCTTCGACGATCGCCTTGCCCGAAAATTTCCAGACATTGGCCCGGCTCTGAACCTTCGTGACGTGAAGCTCGAGACGGTCGCCCGGCACGACCGGCCGGCGAAACCGCACGCCGTCGATCGACATGAAATAGACGAGCTTGCCTTCCGACTCGGCTCCGAACGTCGAGACCACGAGGACACAAGCCGTCTGAGCCATGGCCTCGACGACGAGGACCCCCGGCATGACCGGCTCGGAAGGAAAATGTCCCTGGAAGAACGGCTCGTTGATCGTGACGTTCTTGATACCTACCGCGCTGTGATCGAGCTGCATATTGATCACCCGATCGACCATGAGCATCGGATAGCGGTGCGGGATCATCTCGAGGATCCGCTTGATGTCGACGGATGTCGCCGCAGCGGCGCTGGTATTTTCGATTTGGGCGTTCATGACCGTGGCCTCTCCCGCTCAGAAGCGCGTGCCGAAGCTGAAACGCAGGGACTGCTGCTTGTCCCACGACTCATATTGAATGGGCACTGCGTAGTCGATCCGGATAGGTCCGAACGGCGATATCCACTGTATGCCGACGCCGGTCGACACGCGCATCAGCTGGCTGGTCAACACCGACGCCAGCCCATAGCTCTGCGCCTGCACCCCCCACAGCGAACCTACGTCCACGAACGCCTTGCCGAGAAGGCCTACTTCCTTCGGGACGAGCGGAAGCGGATAGGAAAGCTCCGTCGTACCCGTGTAGTAGAACTGACCGCCGATCGAATCGGTCGTATTGGCATCGCGCGGACCGACACCGCCGACGGCAAAGCCCCTGAGCGTGTCGCCGCCGATAAAGAACAGGTTGTTGAGGCGGACATAGGAGCCGTTGAAGGGGAAGATCAGGCCCGCGGAACCACCGACGGAGACCACGAAATCCTCGAACAGCGATTTGTAATAGACGGCGTCGGCCGTGGCGCGGACGTACTGCTCGGTGCCAATCAGGCCCGCGGCCGCGATCGAGTTACGAACCATCCAGCCCTTGGTCGCGTTGAGGCGCTGGTCGCGCGTGTCCCAGATGATGGTCTCGGACAGTTCGGATACGACCTGCGTGCCCTGGTTTTGCTGAATGATGTACGACGCCCAGGGTTGGACGTTGTAAATGTCGGTCTGCCGCAGCGTGTAGCGCACGAGCTGGCGGATTTCCTCGGAATATGCCCAGCCGGCACGGAGCGCGAAGCCCACGCTACGGTCACTGTAGCTCGCGATCGACTGACGATCGTTCGACGTCCTGAAGAGATCGAAACCGGCGGAGACCTGACGGTCCATGAAGTAGGGTTCGGTGAAGCCCAGATCGATCGAGGTACTCAGCGTGCCAATGGACAGGCCGAGGCGGGCTTCCTGACCCTTGCCGAGCAGATTGCGTTCCTTGACCGCGATATCGCCGACGATGCCCGCCGTCGTCGAGTAACCCGCGCCGAACGAGATTTCACCGGTGCTCTGCTCGACGACCTGAACCTCCAGATTGGTCTTATCCGGTGCCGAGCCGGGCGCTGCCGAGACGTCGACCTTCTCGAAGAACCCGAGGTTGCGCAGACGCTGCTGGCTGCGCCGGACCTTGGCGGTGCTGAAGGCATCGCCCTCGGCGAGACGGAATTCGCGACGAATCACCTTGTCGAGCGTTCTCGTGTTGCCCGAGATGTTGATGCGCTCGACGTAGACGCGCGGTCCCTCCTGGACATCGAAGGTCACGTCGACGGTGTTGTTGTCCTTGTTGCGCCGGATGTTGGGGCGAACGTCAACGAAGGCGTATCCCAGCGAACCCACCGCCTCCTGGATATTGGAGACCGACTTCTCAACCTGGTCCGCGTCGTACCAGTCGCCTTCCGAGATCGTCAGGAATGACTTCAACACATCGACATTCAGGCCCTGGAAGCGGCTCGTCACGTCGACCTTGCCGAACTTGTACCGCTCACCTTCGCTGATCGTGAAGGTGATGAAGAAGCCTTCGCGATTGGGCGCGAGCTCGGCGACCGCCGAAACGACGCGGAAGTCGGCATAGCCCTCGGAGAGGTAAAACTTGCGCAGCAGCTCGCGATCGAGGTTCAGGCGGTCGGGATCGAAACGGTCATCCGATGTCAGGAAGCGCCACCAAGCGCTCTCCGTCGTACGGATCTTGCCCCTCAGCGTGCCGTCGCCGAACGCCTCGTTGCCGACGAAGCTGATGCGCTTTACGCCCGTGACGTCGCCTTCGTTGATCTCGAAGACGAGGTCGACACGCCCCTGCTCGAGATTGATGATCTTGGGTTCGACCGAGGCATTGTAGCGACCGCTGCGCCGATAAATGGTCAGGATGCGATCGACATCGGCCTGGACACGGGCGCGCGTATAGACCTGACGCGGCTTCGACTGCACTTCATCGCGCAGCTTGTCGTCGTCGATCTTCTTATTTCCCTCGAAGGCGACGCGATTGATGATCGGATTTTCTGTGACCTTCACGACCAGGGTCGATCCCTGCATCTGGATCGTCACGTCGGAGAACAGTCCGGTCGCGAACAGCGCCTTCAACGAGCGATCCGCTGCGGCGGCATCGAAAGGCTCGCCGACCTTCAGCTGAAGGTACGAGCGTATCGTCTCCGCTTCGGAGCGGACGTTACCCTGGATCTGGATGCCGGCGATCGTGCCGCCGCCCGCAGCCACGACACCGCCGCGCTGGGCGTATGCCGGCGCGTTGAAAGCCAGAATTGCGACAATGGCCAGTACGGCCCAACGAAAGATCAAACTTCCCCCCGGCGCCAGTCAAACCTGCCGATGGTCAAGAACGTGAACGCAGCTTTCTAGACCGGCAAGGGGGCTTAAGCTACCCCTTTTGTCCCCCACCCTGTCCTCGCCACGTCGCATGAATTCAGCGCAGCAAAAGCCTGATGTCATTGAACGTTGCGATCAGTGCCATGCCGATCACAAGCGCGAATCCAAGCTTCAATCCGACCTCCTGGGCTCGCAGGCTGAGAGGCCTGCCGCGCACCGCTTCGTAGGCGTACATGGCGAGATGACCGCCATCGAGCATGGGGACCGGCAGAAGGTTGAAGATGCCGAGCACCACGGACAGCGCAATGACCAGGTTGAGAATGCCTGCCCACCCTGCATGCGACGCCTCACCGGCGGCCTTGGCGATGCGAATCGGTCCACCCAATTCGTCCACAGGCCTCGTCGCAGTCAGGATCTGTCCCATCGACGTATAGAACATCGTGGTCATGCCCCAGACGGCGCGCACGCCCGCTCCCATGGCGCCAATCACACCATGGTCACGAAGCTCTGTCACAGCCGGCGGACGAACCCGCAGACGCCCGACGATCTGCTCCTTGCCTGCGCAATCGGCCGTCTTGTCGACGATCGGCACCACGGTCGTCTCCTGCAGGCGACCATCGCGCTCGAACTTGATCGTCACCGGCTGGCCACCCTTGGCGCCGATCAATTCTGGGATTCGCGAGAAATAGTCGACGGGCTTCCCATCGATCGCCACCAGAAGGTCACCGACCTTGAGGCCCGCGGCCTCCGCCGGGCTGCTCGCCGTGAAGCCGCCGACGACGGGGCGGATGAACTGATCGATGCCGAGATCGCCATAGCGCAGCGTGTTGTTGTAGCGATCGGTGCGCTCGCAATATTGAGGCTGGATTTCTCCGCGCAGCAGCTGGTTACCGCGGCGGTATTCGACCGGCATCGGCTTCGCCCAGTAGAGAAACTGAGCTTCCTGGATATCCTCGTAGCGATCGACCCGCTTGTCGGCGAGGCGAACGATCTCGTCCCCGGTCCGCAGGCCAGCCCTCGCCGCCGGCCCGTCGGTCTGCACGGCGACGGTCGCGGGCGTGTAGGGTTCGCCCGCGAAGAAGAAGACGCCCGTCAGCAGCAGGAAGGCAAACAGGAGATTTGCCATCGGCCCGCCGAGCACGACGGCAGCGCGCGCGTACAGTGGCTGGCTGAAGAAGGCGCGCTTGCGGTCGCTCGCCGACAAGGGCTCTTCGGTCGGCGTCGCGCTCGTGGCATCGCTGTCGCCCAGGAACTTGACGTAGCCGCCCAGAGGAATGGCCGAGACCTTCCAGCGCGTGCCGTTGCGGTCCGTCCAGCCGAAGATCTCAGGCCCGAAACCGATCGAGAAGACCTCGGCATGGATGCCAAAGCGGCGCCCGACCCAGTAATGGCCGTACTCGTGAACGAAGACGAGCAGCGTCAGGACCAGAACAAAATACGGCAGGTACGTCGTAAACAGGCTGACGATGCTTTGCATGCCTTACTCGACCACGAAGTGCGTTCTATATCAATTGCTTAGGGCTCTGGCACGGCAGAACCCCTCAGCCACCCTGCGGGCTTCCAGATCGGCAGACTGGACCTGCTGGAGTGCGTCGACTGCATCCGAGAGACCGTTCCAGCCTGCCATCACATCCTCGACGATCCGGGCGATATCGAGGAAGCGGATCCGGCGAGCCAGGAATGCCGCCACTGCCGCCTCGTTCGCCGCATTCAATACGATGGGAGCATGCCCTCCCGTCACCAGAGCCTCACGCGCCAACCGTAGAGACGGAAAGCGGCCGGAATCGGGCCGCTCGAAGGTGAGCGCCGGAATGCTCATGAAATCGAGTTTGGCCGACGGCCCGTCGATGCGGGCCGGCCACCCCAGGGCGTGGCTGATCGGAATCCGCATATCGGCCGTCCCGAGTTGGGCCAGTACCGAGCCGTCACGGTAGGCGACCATCGAGTGGATGACCGATTGCGGGTGCACCACGATGTCGACCTGGTCTTCGGGCAGCCCGAACAGGAGCTGTGCCTCGATCAGTTCGAGGCCCTTGTTCATCATGGTCGCCGAATCGATGGAGATCTTGTCGCCCATGTCCCAGTTGGGATGGGCCAACGCCTGCTCCGGCGTAACGTCGGCCATGTCGGCCAGCGACCAGTTGCGGAACGGGCCACCCGAAGCCGTCAGGATCAGCCGGTCGACGGCACGATGCTGATCGGGTTCGAAGACCTGAAAAATGGCGTTGTGCTCGGAATCGACAGGCAGAAGCACCCCGCCTGACTGCTCGATCGCGTCGATCAGCAGGCGCCCGGCGCAGACCAGCGCTTCCTTGTTGGCGAGGGCCACCATCGCCCCGCGTCGCGCCGCGGCGAGGGTCGGCGCCAGGCCGGCGAACCCCACGACGGCAGCCATCACCCATTCGGCCGGCCGCTCCGCCGCTTCGATAACCGCCTCAGGACCGGCCGCCACCTCGATCGACGTACCGGCCCGTGCCGCCTTG
>CAMFHT010000163.1 GCA_945952245.1 uncultured Rhizobium sp.
GCTGACCGGCGTCGCCTCGGTGATGATGAGGCCGGCACCGGCGCGCTGGCGGTAGTATTCGACGTTGAGATCGTTCGGAACCGCACGCGGCGAGCGGTTGCGGGTCAAGGGCGCCATGGCGACACGGTTCTTCAGCGAGATCGCGCCAATCTGGGTGGGTTCGTAGAGCTTGGGCATGAATAGTCCTCTTTCATGGTCAGGGCCGGGATCAAGGGCCGGCGTCTTTGGGGGAAGCGGGAGGATCGGATCGCCGCCGGGCGTCTTGCACTGCGGACGGCTCAGCGTCCGCCTTGCACCTAAAGCTCGGCGGAGAGCTGGTTCAGAAACGCAGAAATCACGTCTTCGTTGCGTTTGTAGAAAACCCATTGTCCGACCTTGCGGGTTGAAACCAGGTTGGCACGGGTGAGCGTCGCGAGATGAGCGGAGACCGTGGACTGGGAGAGGCCGCAGCGCTCGAACTGGCCGGCGCAGACGCCGTTGTCGAGCGACAAGTGCTGTCCGGAGAAATGCTTCTCCGGCTCTTTCAGCCATTGCAGGATCTCCACCCGGGCCGGGTGGGAGAGGGCCTTCAGGATGTCGTCCCTGTCCATGGAGCACTCCATCGTCATATCGCGTTGCGTCGATATACGTATTGATGGAATCCGATCTTTCAAGGGCGGTTCGTTTGAAATTTTCGTGACGGAAACGAAGCATGCGACATTGCGCTTGTCGCAAAGCAAAAAAAAGGGCCTCAGGATTGCTCCGAGGCCCGTATAGTTATGAAGGTCTAATAAAACCTCCAGAGGGGAACAGCTGATGCGGTGGTACTGGGAGGAAAAAACCACCGTGTGCATCAACTGATGCGGGATATGATCCTTTTTTGTGCGGTGAACAATGTCCGCAAACGCATGACTGCTATGCACTTGGGCATAGCTTGCCCGAAATTGCAGCAATCGCCGCTGTAAACGGGTAAAAAATGCCCATCCAGCCCGCTTTCGCGAATAAGTTATCCGATTGTACAGGAAGGAGATTCCGGCCCGATCGGTGCCCTTCGCACGTGCAAAATGCTTAAACAGCGGGCACTGCCGCGGGAAAGGCTTTAGTAGTCATAAATGACATTTTTCTTTTGTTATTTTTTATCGCGTCGCGTCCGTCTCTTTGCGACCTATGCAGAAATGACGGTTGACGGGCGCCGCCCTGGCACGACAAGGACGTCAGAAGCTCCAGTTACGGGCCTTGGCGACGATGAAATCGCGGAAGGCCTTCAGCTTTGCCGCATTTTTCATCTCGTCCGGGTAGCAGAAATAGGTGTCGAAGGACGGCACGTCCGCATTGGTGACGAGCTGCACGAGACCCGGATCGCGGCCAACGATGTAATCCGGCAGCATGGCGATGCCGATGCCGAGCAGGCAGGCGCGCTTGATTGAAGTGAGGCTGTTGATCTGCAGGATCGGCACGCGCGGATTGTCCGGCGAGCGGCCGGCGATCTCCAGCCAGTTCACGTCGAGAAGATAGCTCGGCGCCGGCTCGCCGAAGGAGATAATGCGGTGCTTGTCGAGATCCTCGAGGGAATGCGGCTCGCCGTAACGATTGATGTAGGAAGGCGCCGCATAGACATGCATGTGCACGGTGAAGAGCTTGCGCTGGATGAGGTCCGACTGCTGCGGCTGGCGGAGCCGGATCGCGCAATCGGCCTCGCGCATGCGCACGTCCAGCTCCTCGTTATCGAGGATGAGCTGGATCTGCACGTCCGGATGCAGCTGCAGGAATTCCTGGATCTTGTCGGTGAGCCAGCCCTGGCCGAGGCCGACCGTGGTGGTGACGCGGAGCTTGCCGGTCGCCGTTTCCGTGGTCTCGGTGAGCTGCATCTTCACCGTTTCGAGCTTCAGCAGCACGTCATGGGCGGTGCGGTAGAGCAGCTCGCCCTGTTCGGTCAGGATCAGGCCGCGCGCATGGCGGTGGAAGAGCTTGACGCCCACGTCCTGTTCCAGCGCGCTGACCTGGCGGCTGATCGCCGATTGCGAGAGATGCAGCGTATCCGCGGCATGGGTAAAGGAGCCGGCTTCCGCCGCCGCATGGAAGATGCGCAGTTTGTCCCAGTCCAGCGGCATGCCCATCCCCCTCACCATAGCTCTGTCCCCGGCTTATTCGGCTGCGATCGCGGCGGGCATGTGGCCGGCGAGATAACGTTCTGCCTCGAGCGCTGCCATGCAGCCCATGCCGGCAGCGGTGATGGCCTGGCGGTAGATGTCGTCGGTCACGTCGCCGGCCGCGAAGACGCCGGGCACGTCGGTCGCGGTGGAATCCGCTGCCGTCCAGAGATAGCCGTTCGGCTTCATCTTCAGCTTGCCCTTGAAGAGATCGACCGCCGGGGCATGACCGATCGCCACGAAGACGCCGTCGATCGGCATCTCGCTGACGGCACCGGTGCGGGTGTCGCGCAGCTTCACGCCGGTGACGGAGGGCGGCATCGGGGGCTTTGCCGCCTCGCCGGTATATTCCAGGATCTCGCTGTTCCAGATCACCTTGATGTTGGGCTTGGCGAAGAGGCGCTCCTGCAGGATCTTTTCCGAGCGGAAGCTGTCGCGGCGGTGCACGACGGTCACCGATTTCGCGATGTTGGAGAGGTAGAGCGCTTCCTCGACCGCGGAATTGCCGCCGCCGACCACGATCACGTCCTTGTTGCGGTAGAAGAAGCCGTCGCAGGTGGCGCAGGCGGAAACGCCGAAACCCTTGAACACGCGCTCGCTGTCGATCTCCAGCCATTTGGCCTTGGCGCCAGTCGCGATGATCAGCGTGTCCGCCGTCCAGACCGTGCCGCTGTCCGTCAGAACCGTGAAGGGGCGACGGGTAAGTTCGACTTCGGTCACGAGATCGTTGACGATCTCGGCGCCGACATGCTCGGCCTGCTTCAGCATTTCCTGCATCAGCTGCGGACCCATGACCGGATTGGCGAAGCCCGGATAGTTCTCGACGTCGGTGGTGATCATCAACTGGCCACCCTGTTCCATGCCGGCGATCAGCACCGGCTGCAGCATGGCGCGTGCAGCGTAGATCGCGGCGGTATAGCCGGCGGGGCCGGAGCCGATGATCAGGGTTTTCACATGGCGGGCAGTCATGGTCGTCCTTTCGAGGCGCAGGCTCATGGCCGCGCAAAAGCATGAACCGCCAACGCGGGCGGTCTCTTACCGGCCATTTAGGAGTGCCTTGCCCTCAAGTTCAAGTGTCGCCATGCGTTTCCAACAGGGCAAACTTTCCATGGGGAAACAATTATACGTGTTTACGACACAATCTTGCGTCAGAGACCGTTTGGGATAAGGATAAATGCTCGCTTGATAGGAGTTCGAGAAGACGTGTTGCGTGCAGAGCTGGATGCCATCGATATCAAGATTTTGCGGGAGCTGCAGCGCGACGGCCGCATGACGAACGTCGAGCTTGCCGACCGCGTCGGCATCTCCGCGCCGCCGTGCCTGCGCCGCGTGCGCAAGCTGGAACAGGCGGGCGTGATCGAGGGCTATCATGCCGCGCTGAACGGCCCGAAGCTCGGCCTCGACCTCGTCGCTTTCTGCATGGTGGGGCTGCGCCATCAGTCGGAAAGCAACCTCAAGTCCTTCGCCGCCGCGACGGCTGAGTGGCCGCTGGTACGCCAGGCCTGGATGGTCTCCGGCGACAGCGACTTCCTGCTGCATTGCGTCGCCGAAAACCTCACGCAGTTCCAGGATTTCGTAATCGAGGTGCTGACCGCCAACGAGCACGTGGATACGGTGCGCACCATGCTGACGATCCGGCAGGTGAAGAAGCTGGGGCTGGCTGAAGTCTGAGGCGTTAGCCGCCGGTGTCCAGCTGACCCTTCGGCAGGCCGATGCGTCGGGCCACCTTCGCCGCCTGATTCTCCGGACGGTGATAGCCGCCGTTCAATTTCTCCAGGCTGATGTAATAGACTTCGGTGAGGTAGCTCAGAAAGGCATCGCGCGCCTGACGGTCGTATCCGAGCTGTTCCGCGCGGGAGAGAAGGTCGCCCAGCGCTTCCTCGTTCGTTGCATCCTGCGCCACGCCGTCGATCGCCCAATAGCAATCGCCCGCCGCAATAACGGGCTTGTCGAAGAACATGGCTTCCAGCCCGACCGAGGAATTCACCGTCAGCACCACGCGTGAAGCGCGCACCAGATCGAAGGTGTCTGACCCGTTGTCGAGGAAGATGCGGCGGCCCTGGTGAGCGTCCAGCAAGGGCGCGAAGCTCTGTTTCGCCGAAGGATGTTCCTTGAGGCGCAGGTGCCAGCCCGGCGGTAGCTTGTCCGAAGGCCGGCCGAGGCCCTCGATAAAGTCGGGCACGGTGCGGAAGCTGCGCCCGAACAGGCGGATCTGGCTGTCGCCCGGCACCTGCAGCGGCACGAAGACGAACGGGTCCGTGACCGGCGGCAGCACGCCCGCACCGTCGGATTTCGCCGAGGCCGGCGCACGCTGCTGGATCTTTCGGCCACGGCTCCGCCAGATGTCCGGCTGCACGCCAGAGGTTCTGAGCCACTCCAGATAAGGTTCGATGCGACGGGGCAGGTGGTTGGTGAAGTTCACACCCGTCGGGTCGACCGTTACCGAGCCGGGGAAGGGAGCGAGCTCGAAATAGAGCGTTCTTGCGCCTGCATCGATCGCCCCTTGCATGAACACGCGGCGGCTGCCGTTCAACCCGTTCCAGGCAACGGCGACGTCGTCGGGATGCCGCTCGAACAGGCGGCGGCTGCCATTGTACTGCAGCTCGAACAAGCTGCGCTTCAGGAAGGCTTCCATCGCGTTGCGCGGCTTGCGGATGGCGGCCTCCAGCGCCTCGTCGGCGCGCGCCTTCGTTTCCGGATAGCTCCGAAGCGAGAGCGGCGGCAAGCCGTGCAAGATCATGGTGCCGAGCCCGAACAGAGTGGCCTCGATCCTTGCCCGCTTGTCCTTGCGCGGATCAAGGCAACGAAACCGCACCGGCTTGCCCTTTCCTCTCGTCACCGAGCGCGACCGTCAGCGTCAGAATGATGAACATGGAGAAATAGGTGGAGTGGACGTCGTGGCCGAGAATGGCCGTCGTCGCCGCAATGCCGGCCATGAGGATCGTTCCGGTCATAGCCATGTACTTCAGGTCGCGCGACCGCCTTTTCGTCAGGGAGAGGATCGCGAGCGGAAGGGTGAGGTAGGCAAGGAAGACCAGAAGGCCCGGAATGCCCGCGGCCACCATGTGGGTGATGTAGTCGTTGTGCAGGTGCGTGTAATGCAGGTTCAGTCCCGGCGGGAAATAGGGCACGGCCGCTTCGAAGCGCTGCGAATAGCCGTAGCCGCTCACGGGATGTTCGAGGAAAGCTCGCCAACCGGCGCTGTACATCTCGACACGCTGGTTGATCGAGGCATCTGCCGCCCCGGTCTCGCTTGCCTGGTTGATCATCGAGGTGAAACGGCCAATCGCGGCCCGGCCGGCGCCGGGACCGGTCGCAAACCAGAAGCCCGCCGTCATGATGGCGACGACGGCCAGGGCCACCTTCGTCCTCAGCGAACCGATCGACGGGCGGATGTACCAGACAGCCACCATGGCCATGACGAGACCGGTCATGGTCGCGCCCCGCGCCTGTGCCAGGACCAGCACGACGAGCGTGCCGAGCGCACAGGCGATTTCCGAAAGATGCCGGTCGAAGCGGCTGCGCTGGCCATGCCCGAGGAGCGAGAGGAAGGAAAGCCCCGTCAGCTGCGAGGCGAACATGAGGGCATTGCGCGCATGGAACCGGAAGCGTCCACCGTCGACCACCTCGTTCAACACCTGCGGAAGGCCGGGATGGTGCTTGACGTAGAGATAGAGCGGGATCGAGACCAGGCTGATGATGATCGTCGCCCACGTGGCGGCCTTGCCGATGCGGACCGCATCGAGCCATTCCGCCTCTCGGGCGGCATGGAGGCAGACGATGGCGGAGAGCAGGATCGGCAGGTTGACCCGCATCTCCTTGAAGGAGGCGAGCGGTTGGCCCGTAAAGAAGCTGTCGTGGATCGCGAAGAAGAGGAAGTAACCTGCAAAGACCGTGAACACCCAGGTGGCTGCGCGGCTCTGTGACGGCATCCCGTCCCTGATCATGCTTATAATAGCGAGCAGGCAGCCGATGCCGGCGATGACTTCCGCGCCCTTGCCGTAGACCGCCCCCGTGCAGAGGGCGATCAGAGGAAAGGACACGGGGTACACAGTCCTTTTCAAGACACTCTCCTGAACTCGATGCCGGTATGGGTGAGCCTTCCGGCTCAGCCCCAGGTCACTGCCAGGATTTCGTAGGCGCGCGAGCCGCCCGGTGCAACCACTTCGATCGAATCGCCGACTTCCTTGCCGATCATCGCACGCGCGATGGGCGAGGAGATGGAGATGCGACCGGCCTTCACGTCGGCTTCCTGATCGCCGACGATCTGGTAGATCTTCTCCTCGTCGGTGTCTTCGTCGACAAGCTTCACCTTGGCGCCGAATTTTACCTTCGAGCCGGACATCTTGGAGAGGTCGATGACTTCCGCACGCGCGATGAGGTCTTCCAGCTCGCCGATGCGGCCTTCGTTATGGCTCTGGGCTTCCTTGGCGGCATGGTATTCGGCATTTTCCGACAGATCGCCATGGGCGCGGGCTTCCGCGATCGCCTCGATGATGCGCGGACGCTCCTCCTGCTGGCGCCACCGCAGCTCTTCCTGCAGTTTCACGAAGCCACCCTGCGTCATCGGTACTTTTTCGACCATTTCCTTGTCCTTCAGCTTATGCCCGGTCGCGCGGACACAAAAGAAAACAGGTCCCGAGGGGTTTCCTCGGAACCATGCAATCATCACGAAGCACGGCTTATAGCAGAACGGAGACGAGAATTTCCAGAGAATTAAAATCTCGTGCCTGTCGTCCGGCGCCGGTGATCGTTGCAGCACTGCAAACAGGTGCAGACGAACACGCTTCGACCTGTGGTGGAATACTCCACAGGATCGTATAGGCGTCAATCCTAAAATACGAAACGCGACCAGAAATGATCGCTGCCGAGTGCTCTCCGAAGGCGAGGAGCGCAGCGCTCAGCCCGCGTCCCGAAGCCCGGCCGCATAGCCATCGAGCCGTGCCAGCGTCTGCTTGCCGCCTTCGACCGCGCCGAACTTCAGCGTGGCATCGCGCGCTTCCGTCGTCGGGAAGAGAAGGGTGAGGGTGACGAGCGTCCGTTCCCCTTTGGCCTCGAAGGTGATCTGACCCTCGAAATGGGCGGGTTCCCCCAACTCGCCGCCGTGATCGTAGACGAGGCGGACGGGGCGCTCGATCAGCCGGTAGCGGATCCAGTTTGGCCAGGCCTTGCCGTCCGGTCCATGCATGGTGTAGCGCCAGATCCCGCCCTGGCGGAATTCCATCTCGTGGGTCTCGTTACGAAAACCGTCCGGGCCCCACCATTGGTCGATGTGACCGGGCGTGGTGAAGACCTCGAACACCAGGTCGCGCGGCGCGTCGATCAGCCGGGAAACCTCGATCATGCGGGTTTGATCGGCAAAATCCTGTGTCGTCATGTCACTCCTCCCGGGTCGCCGCCAGCAGCTCCGCCAGACGGTCGAAATTCTGTTCATTGGCTGCGGCGATGAACTTCTTCAAACCGATATTCTCGGCATTCCGCTCGAACATCATGCGCCAGGTGAGCCGCGCGCCGCCCTCGGTCTCGAAGAAGGTCATGATCATGGTGAAGGCGTGGATCGGACCGTGGTGGAAATAGCGGATCTCTTCCGGCCCCTGCACGGCCTCGAAGGTGGCGCGGTTGTGAAAATCCTGCCCGTCCGAATTGCGCATCGTGATGTGCCATTCGCCGCCTGCCTCCAACTCCATCCGCGTCACCGTGTTGGAAAAACCATGCGGGCCCCACCAGCGCTCGAGCTTCCGCGGGTCGGCAAATGCGTCGAACAGAGCCTGGCGCGTCACGGGGAAGACGCGGCTCGACAGGATCTCCATCGTCTGCTGCGGCTCAGGCATCGGCGTCATCCTTGCTGTCCTTGATTTTCGAGAGATAGGCCTCCAGCCGGTCGAACCGGGCATTCCAGATCACCCGGTATTCCTCCAGCCAGCCGTCGAGCGCACGCAGCGGCTCCGTCTCCAGCCGGCAGGGTCGCCACTGTGCGGTGCGGCTGCGCGAGATGAGATGCGCCCGCTCCAGCACCTTCAAGTGCTTGGAAACCGCCGGCAGGCTCATCGCGAATGGCTCCGCCAGCTCGTTCACCGTCGCCTCACCCTTTGCAAGACGCGCGAGGATGGCGCGGCGCGTGGGATCAGCCAAAGCATGGAGGGTTTCGGAGAGGGGGTCGGGCTGCATGTGGTGAACCGAGTAGTTAATTATCTGAGTGGTTAAATATATGCAAGTGCACGCTGCGTCAAGGGATAGGGTTCATGCGCTGAATGGCTGGGACGGCTCATTGGTCTCCGAGGAGAATGCCAGATAATCGTCAACTGATCCCGCGAGTGCCTGATACAATTCGGTTTGTGTGGCAGCCTGGAACGTGATCACATCTTTAATGCCCGTGACATTGCCATGAAAGATTTGCCGCTCAGGATCATATTCCGCGATGGCTTCATAACCTCTATAATTCAGTCTTTTCATGGGTTTCTCCCGATCTTTGCAATACCTCCATTAAATTAGAAATCACGAATAAAAACAACAAAAAAACCGCCGCCCCGTGAGGAGCGGCGGCTGCATTAAAAACCGGTCCGTGCTGCGATCAGAAATAGCTCTGCAGCGGGCGGACTTCGAGATTGCCGGCTTTCAGCGCGCGGATGGCTTCGGCGGCGGCGTGGGCGCCGGCCATGGTGGTGTAGTAGGGCACCTTCTGCATCAGCGTCGCGCGGCGGAGCGATTTGGAGTCCGACATCGCCTTGGTGCCGTCGGTGGTGTTGAAGACGAGATCGGCCTGGCGGTTGCGGATGGCATCCTCGATGTGCCGACTGCCTTCCAGACCCTTGTTGATCTTGGTGGCCTCGATG
>CAMFHT010000164.1 GCA_945952245.1 uncultured Rhizobium sp.
GGGTAGAGCGGGATGAGGCAGGCCTGCAGCGCGTGGTAGATGTCGCCCTTGCCGGTGAAGAGCGTGTATTCGGGCTTCATGTCCACGCTCAGCTGCTCGTGCCAGCCGCCGTTTTCCCGGTCGATGAAGGAGGCGGCGATGCGGTTCCAGATCTTGCGATAGCTCTGCTCGTGGAATTCGCTGGGGCTCAGCGCATTGAGGAAGGCTGCAGCACCCGCACCCTCGCAGAGCGGCCACCAGAGCTTGACCGGGCGCGACGGGCGGTTCTCCCAGTCGAGCGTGTAGTAGAAGCCGCCGTGCTCGCGATCCCAGCCAAGCGACATGGACTGGAAGAACAGGCCGCGCGCCGCTTCCGGCATCCAGTCCCGGTCCTTGCCCGTCAGCGCCCAGAGCTGCAGGATGAGCCTCGCCCATTCCAGCGAATGGCCGGGCGTGGTGCCCGAGGGACGGAACATCTCGTGGCCGCTATAGGCGAAGTCCACTTCCCAGTTCTCGTTGAAGTGCTCCGGCAGACGCCAGCCGCAGGCCTGGGCATGGCAGCGGATTACGAGTTCGGCGATGCGTTCGGCCTTGTCGAGATAGTCCTTCTCGCCCGTGGCCTCGAAGGCGGCCATCAGGGCTTCGGTCAGGTGCATGTTGGAGTTCTGCCCGCGATAGGGGCCCATGTCGCCCCATTCGGCGGTGAATTCCTCGGCGATCGCGCCGTGGCTGTCGTCCCAGAACTTTTCGTTCAGCACCGCGGTGACGTCCGCCAGCATTTCGCCGGCAAGCGGATGGCCGACGAGGCTGGCTGAGGAGGCCGCGAGCAGCACGAAGGCATGGCCATAGCCCTGCTTGGTGGCGTCGGCGATGCCCTCGTCGTTGATCGCCCAGTGATAGCCGCCGCGGGCCGCATCCCGGTGCCGGTTCCAGATCGAGTGCATTCCGTGGTCGATGAGGTCGTCCATGCCGGGCCGGCCCATCAGCGCGCCGATCGTGGCGCAATGGACCATACGGCCGCTCATGTGCACGCCGCAGGCCGCATTCGTGCCGCGCTTCACCGCGCCCCTGTCGTCGCATTCGAAGAACCCGCCCTTCGGATTGATCGTGCGCGGCCCGAAGAAATCGAAGAGGTTTCCTGCCTGTTCGACAAGCCACTGGCGGTGCGCCGGGCGCTCGGTCCAGGGGCGGGATGCGGTGAGATCGGCGGTCATGGCATGGCTCCGGTGATGCACTTTCAACCGGTTTAATGCATTGCCGGGGCGAGCGGAAGAAGGGGCTGGCGATTCTGCACGCGGGCTTCACAACTTGATTCAACAGGTTCCGACCGAGATTCCGGAACCTTGCGCAAGCCTTTGAAAAGTTTGAGCACGGCCAACCTGCGTGCCGATGTTCAACGGCCATGCCCTGTCCGGTGAGCACGCAGTCGCGCGGACGGGGACAGTCGCTGCAACTCAATCCTGTCCCTTGCTTGCCGCCGGATCCTCGGAAATCGTGTCCGCGGTCTCGGCTGCCGGACCCGGCTCCCCTGCCGCACGCTTGATCGCCGCCTTTGCCTTCTTCTGCTTCGGAGCGGCTGCCGCGCGGGAAGAGAGCTTGAATGCCTTCTTGGCGGCCTTGGCCTGGTCCAGCATCATCTCGATCTGCACCTGCTGAATTTCCGTCAGCCGCTCCCATTGGCGGTTCAGCAGGTGGTCGACCTTTTCGTGCAGGTGCCGAATTTCCAGTTCCGCCTTGAGATTGACCTTGTAATCGTTCAGTGCCCGCAGCCGGTCCTTCGTTTCCTGCCGTCGCTGGCTCATCATGATGATCGGCGCCTGGAAGGCGGCGAGTGTGGAGAGAATGAGGTTGAGCAGGATGAAGGGGTAGGGGTCGAAGGCGCCGCTCATGCCGAGGAAGACGTTGAGCGCCATCCAGGCGGCGAGAAAGCCGAAGAAGGAGAGAATGAAGGTCCAGCTGCCGCCGAAGGAAGCGACGGTGTCCGCCACCCGGTCGGCAAAGGATCGCTTGTCGTCGTAATCCTCTTCGATGTTTTCGGTCAGCGTGTCGTGGGTCTGCAGGCTCTCCACCACCTCGCTTTCCAGGACGGAAAGCTCGCCACGCTCATTCCGCAGCAGCCCGGCGATGAAGTCGCCGCGGTATTTGTCGACGGCGCTGCGGCTGATGTAGTCGTCGGACCGGACGTTCGGGTACTGGTCACGGATGAAATCGGCCATGGCGGGGCGAAGGTCGTCGATGCGGATTGCATCCTTCTTACGCAGCTTGTGCCCGGTAATCGCGTCGGTGAGTTGGACCGACTTCACCTTCGCCGCCTCGATCCGCTTGCCGAAATCCTCGATTTCGACAACATCGGCATGGCCTTCCCCGGCATCGAAATCCACGATCTTCTGCATCCCGTCACGCCTTTCCTGTCGTTCGGCCCGTGCCCTTAAGCGTCACCCATGACAGGCCTGTCACAGACACCGCCCGGCATCGCCTTCCCGATGTCATCAGGACCACGTTTGCGGTGATTTTGTGCCGGTTCAAGCGGACGGTAAGCGCTTTTTTAGTCCCGCCGCAGGGGCGGGATGGGATGCATTGAAACGACACTACATGAAGTCGCGGGGAATGCGCTTTTCCCAGGATTTCTCGTGCACCTGCTTCTCGTCCTCGAAGGCGGTGACGCGGGCGGAGAGCAGCCAGTCGGTGGCGGTCGCACGCAGGCTTGCCCGGCATTCCGTCCGCACCGACCAGTTCTCGCGGCGGGCCTCCGTCGTCCAGTGGCAATTGCCGCTCATAGAAAGCGGATCGCCATTGCCGATGCTCCATGTCTCGCGGCGGCACTCGCGGGTGGCATAGCCGGTTTTCGGGTGCTCATTGAGGCCGGTATCTTCGAGGATGCGGTATTCGGTGCGGTCGCGGGTGAGGTCCTTGTAGACGCCGCGCTGGGTGGCAGAGGGCGACTTCGAGATGTATTTCGGCAGCGGGTCCGGATTGTCCGGCTCCTTGACCTTGATCCTGTCATGATCTCCAAGACTCGGCAGCGCCAGCACCAGCGAGCCGGTGTCGAAGGTGATGCCTGGATCCTCCGCCTGCGGCAGGACCATCGGCCAGTAGGAGGTCGAGAGCGAGAGCCGGATGCGGTGACCCTTGTTGAAGCGGTAGCCGCAGGCATCGAGCACCATGCGGATATCCACGTATATGCCATCCGGCATGGCCTCTGGCGTGGCATTGGATTTGCGGTGCGCGAGGTTCAGTACGCCGAAGCTGACGCGGGTCGATGTCCCGTCCGGATGCACGTCCACGAGCCGCGCGATCACATTGGCCGTCGGGGCCGCGGCCGAGAGGCGGACGGTCAGGACCGGCTCGCCGAGATAATCCCTGTCTTCCTCCAGAACAGGCGTTTCGAACACGAGCGAGCCCGCATCGTCCAGCCGCTGGTCGCCGGCCATTTCCGCGTCCGGCTTGAGCGTGAAGTATTCGCCGGCCATGACGCCGGTATCGAGCGGTGAACGCAGGTAGGCGGGCCGCACCGCATTGGCACTGCCCGGTCCTTCCGCCAACCTCCCATCGGCGCCGATGTGGAAGAACTCCTGCTCGGGCTTCGACCATGTGTCCTTGGCGATCCAGAAACCCGGATCCTCGTCCCGCCGTGCCGCCGGGCGGGGGCCGTCGAGAATGTAGGCGCGCATCTGCGGCCAGGCCTCGACACCGGTCTCCTCCTCGCGCAGCCAGCGGTTCCACCAGGCGATCGCCTCGCCGTGGAAGTCGGCGCGCGGCTTCGGATAAGCGAAATGCGGGTATTTGTGCACCCAGGGACCGATCAGCGCCTTGGCCTTCTCGCCCAGCCCCGCGATCGCCTTCATCGGCGTGTTGCGATAGCCATCCGCCCAGCCGGCGATGACGAGGACCGGAATGTCGATCTTCTCGAAGGCCTCGCAGACCGAGCCGTGCTGCCAGAAGTGATCCCGCCGCTGGTGCTGCAGCCATTCCTCCAGGAAGAAGGGCTCGTTGGCGAGGCGGTTCAGCCACATCTCCCGCCACTTGTCGCCGACGAGGGCTGGATCCGGCGAGCGCGACTGGTAGGCGAGCATGGTGCCGGCCCAAGAGAGCTGCGCCGAAAGGTGGCAGCCGTTCTTGTAATGGATGTCGTCGTTGAAGCGGTCGACCGTGGAGGCGATCGAGATCACGGCCTTCAGCGCCGGCGGACGCATAGCCGCCACTTGCAGCGAGTTGAACCCGCCCCAGGAAATGCCCATCATGCCGACCGAGCCATTGCACCAAGGCCGCGCCGCGATCCAGGCGATCAGTTCGCAGGCATTGGCAAGCTCCAGTTCCGTATACTCGCCGTCGATGATGCCTTCGCTTTCGCCTGAGCCACGGATGTCGACGCGGACGCCGGCAATGCCGGCGGCGGCGAAAACCGGATAGGTTGATTCGTCGCGCGGTGCGGTTCCGTCGCGCTTGCGGTAGGGCAGGAACTCGAACACGGCGGGAACCGGATTGGTCTCCGCATCGTCGGGCAGCCAGATCCGGGCGGAAAGCCGCGTGCCATCGGCGAGCGTAATCCACTGGTTCTCGATTACGGAAAAGGGCCGATGGGTCATGCTCATGCCTTTGGTCATTAAAGTCTGATCCGAGCGATTGAAACGGTGCGTTTCGCGCATGGCAAGGCCAGATCTTGGATCTGCCCAGCCTTTTTGTTATCCGCGCGCTTTAGCCTGTCCTGAAATGACGCAATTTACCGCATGGATGCCGTTTTGCCCGCGAAAAGAGCAGACAGACGCCAGTTCCGGGACGTATGAAGACCCGAAACTCCTGAAGTCGGGCCGGGGGAGAATCACTTGGGGGAGGCAGAATGACGGGCGAAGGCATGCGGCGGGATCTCCTGGCAGGGCTTTCCATCGCCGGTCTCATGCTGCCGGAAGCCGTCGCCTATGCCGATATTGCCGGTCTGCCGCCGGAGCGTGCGGTGATCGCCGGGCTTGCCGGTCTGCTCGCCTATGCGCTCTTGGGACAGAGCCGCTTTGCGGTCGTGGCGCCGACGTCCTCTTCGGCAGCGATCCTAGCCGCGACGCTCGCCGCCGTCCCCGGCGGGCCGGCATTGCGGGAGGCCTATGCCAGCTGGATCGTGCTTCTCACCGGCGGTCTCTTCCTTATCGCAGCGCTCTTCCGGCTCGGCGGGCTCACGGGCTTCATCTCCAGGCCCGTGCTACGCGGGTTCACCTTCGGCCTGGCGGTCACCGTCATCCTGCACCAGATGCCGGAACTGCTGGGGCTCGAGGTACACGGCCAAAACCTCGCCGTCTTCCTCGCCGACTTCTTCCGGCAATTGCCCTCGACCAATGCGGCGAGCCTGGCGCTCGGGGCGGCAAGCCTCGCCCTTCTTCTCGCTCTCCGGCGATTTCCGGCCGTGCCCGGGCCGCTCATCGTGCTGTTCCTCGCCGGTGCGCTCGCCTCGGTGACGGATCTCTCCGCCATCGGGGTCCAGCAGGTGGGGCCGGTTCGGCTCGATCTTTCCTTCCCGGACTTTACATGGCCAGGTGCCGAAGCCCTTTCGGGGCTGGCCCAGTACAGCCTGCCGCTGGTGCTGATCCTCTTCGCCGAATCCTGGGGAACGGTGCGCAACCTCTCGCTCCGCCACGGCGAAACGCCCGGCGCCAATAGCGAGCTTGCAGCCTTCGCCTTCGCCAATCTGGTGAGTGGCCTCTTCCGCGGCATGCCCGTCGGCGCCGGGTTTTCTGCCGGCAATGCCATGGAGGCCGCAGGCGCCGCCACCCGTCGGGCAGGGTTGGTCACGGCCCTTGCGCTGGCACTGCTGGTGATCTTCGGGGCAGAGGCGATTGAAAGTCTGCCGCGCGCGGTGCCGGCGGCGGTGGTCATCGCGGCCCTCACCCATGCGCTCGACCCACGACCGTTCCTCCGCCTCTGGAGGCTCGGCAAGGACGGTCTCCTGGCCTTCGGCGCCATCGCCGGCGTTCTCGCCTTCGGCGTGCTGGATGGCCTGCTGCTGGCGGTCGCGCTCTCGCTTGCTGCACTCCTGCACCGCATTTCCCGGCCGGTGATCGCAAGGCTCGCCGCATTGCCCGGCACGCGCGACTACGTCGATGCCGCCCGGCATCCTGATGCATCGAGCCCGCACGACCTCGCCATCCTGCGCCCCGCGGCCCCGCTGTTCTATGCCAATGCCGATACCGTGCTTGCCGGCGTCACCGCCCGCATCACCGAAGACCCGGCCATCCACCGCATCGTCCTCAGCCTCGAAGAAACCTTCGACCTCGACACCACGGCGCTCGACCAGCTCATCGAATTCGACCGCTCCCTTACCGGGCGCGGCTACCGCCTCCTCTACGCCCGCGTCCACGACCACGTCCGCGACATGCTGCGCCGGGCCGGCGAAGGGGAGTTGCTGGCGCGGTGTTTCTACAGCGTGGACGATGCGGTGGGGCGGGTCTAGGTCGGGGCGGCACAAGAGTATGCCGCCGGATGGTTCGAGGCTCGTTGCACTTGCACCTCACCATGAGGGGGTGCAGGGGAGCACCCGCGGCATACAAAAGGTCCTCATGCTGAGGCGCCGGAGCGCCAGCGCAGGCCTCGAAGCATCCTGCACCCGCTCGATGCCCTTACCAGCCCTGCCGCACTTGCCGCCTCACTTCCCCTTCCACACGGGGTCGCGCTTTTCGGCGAAGGCGCGGGCGCCTTCCAGCTGGTCTTCCGAACCGTAGAGAATGTCGACGGTGCGGAGCTGCCGTTTGGTGATGCGGTTCATGGTGTCCTGGAATTTCGCGCCCTCGGCCTCGCGCACCACTTCCTTGATGGCGGCATAGACCAGCGGCGGGCCGCTTTCGAGGAGGCGGGCGAGTTCCCAGGCGCGGGCAAGGAGCTTGTCCGCCGGCAGGATCTCGTTGACGAAGCCCCAGCGGTGGCCTTCCTCGGCGTTGAGCCAGCGGCCGGTCAGGAGCATGTCCATGGCGATGTGATAGGGGATGCGCTTCGGCAGCTTGATCGAGGCCGCGTCCGCGACCGTGCCGGAACGGATCTCCGGCAGGGCGAAGGTCGCGTGCTCGGCGGCCAGGATCAGGTCGGTCGACAGTGCGATCTCGAAGCCGCCGCCGCAGCAGATGCCGTTGATCGCCGCGATGATCGGCTTGTTGAGGTCGCGCAGTTCCTGCATGCCGCCGAAGCCGCCGACGCCGTAATCGCCGTCCACGGCATCGCCCGCGGCAGCCGCCTTCAGATCCCAGCCGGGGCAGAAGAACTTCTCGCCCGTGCCGGTGATGATCGCGACGCGCAGGCCGTCGTCGTCGCGAAAGTCCTGGAACACCTTGCCCATGATGCGCGAGGTGGCGAGGTCGATCGCATTGGCCTTGGGCCGGTCGATCGTGACTTCGAGAATGCCGCCTTCGCGGCGGGTGCGGATCGGTCCTTCGCTCATGCCTTCCTCCTGCGGATCAGTGCGTCTGCGGCGACGGCGCCTTGCCCTTCGGGCAGCACCATGACCGGGTTGATGTCGAGTTCTTCGAGCGTGTCGGCATGGCCGATGACGAAATCGGCGGCGGCGGCGACGGTTTTCACCAGCGCCTCCACGTCACCCTTCGCCTGGCCGCGGTAGCCGTTGAGAAGCTTTGCGATCTTGAGGCCGGAAATGGCTTTGCGGATCTTCTCTTCCGTCGCCGGAAGCGTCAGGATCGCCGCATCCTCGATGAGCTCCACCAGAATGCCGCCCGCGCCGACCGTCAAGACAGGACCCGCGACGGGATCGTTCGTTGCGCCGATGATGAGTTCGGCAACGGGCTTCGCCACCATTTTTTCCGCGAGATAGCCCTTGGCTACGCCGGCCATGGCCTCGGCGGCGGCAAGCACCTCCTCATGCGTGCGGAGATTGAGCTTCACCGCCCCCGCCTCGGTCTTGTGTGCAACGCCGAGGCCTTTCAGCGCTACCGGCAGCCCCATGCGCTCGGCGGCATCGGCAATGGTCGCGGGCGTCGGCGCAACCACGCCTTCCGGCACCGGCACGCCATAGCGGGCGAGCGCCGTCTTGGCATCCGCCTCGGTCAGCGTCTCGCTTTCGCCGTCGCGGAGCCGCGTCTTAACCAGCGGTTGCGGGTCAGGGGCCGCCCAGGCCGCGCCGATGTCGGCAGCGACTTCAGCGGCTGAGAGCGCCTCGTCGATGCCGCAGAGCGGCACCATGCCCATGTCCATCAGCTTGAAGGCCACCTCCTCGTGCATGTTCTCGCCGATCGAGGCAACGAAGGCCGCGGGCACGCCGGCATTGGCGCGGCTCGCATTCTGCATGGCCTGAACGGTGATCCACCAGTCCTCGTAGGTGCAGCGGTCGGCACGGGGGAAATCGAGGATGATCATGTTCAGCGCATAGCCGCCCGCCATCATGGCCGTGAACGCCGCCGTCTGGCGCTCCAGATTGCCCCAGACGAAGGTGTGATAGTCGAGCGGGTTCGCGAGCGTCACCATCTCGCCGAGGCTCTCGCGCATGGGCTTCACCTGGAAATCCCGGAGCGCGCGGAAGTTCACCCGCTTGCCGACGGCGGTGTCCGAGACCAGCGAGGCTTCGCCCCCGGAGCAGCTCATGGAGGAAATGTCGTAGGAGGAAAGGGGGCCGTAGACATGCAGCAGCTTCAGCGTTTCGAGCATGACCGGCAGGCTTGAAACCTGGCCGATGCCGAAGCGCTCGAGCAGCGCCGAGGAGACCGCGTGATTGCCGGCGAGCGAGGCGGTGTGCGACACCGTCGCCTTCTGCGCCGCCTCCGACTTTCCGACCTTGAGCGCCACGACCGGCTTCTTCAGGTCGCGGGAGCGCTGACCGAGCCGCTCCAGCGCCTCGACGCTGTCGATTCCCTCGATATGCAGCGCCAGCGCCGTCACGCGCGGATCTTCGAGTGCGGCGATCGCCATTTCGGAGAGGCCCGTCTGCGCCTGGTTGCCCGCGGTCATGATATAGGCGATCGGCAGGCCGCGGGTCTGCAT
>CAMFHT010000165.1 GCA_945952245.1 uncultured Rhizobium sp.
CGTAGCGGCGCTAGCCCTCGGCGGAGATGGTGTCGAAAGCGAGCGAGGAGTGGCCCGAGCCGGAAAGTCCCGTCATGACGATCAGGGAATTGCGCGGCAGGTCGAGATCGATCCCCTTCAGGTTATGCTCTCGCGCGCCACGAATGGAAATGGTCTTGAGTTCGCTCATGGGTGTCCGTTTCAGGCCAGGCAGATGTCTCGGGAGGTGAAGCTCCCTATGTAGTGATTGCCGCCGCGGTGTCGAGCCTCAAAGGCTTTTCCCGCGCGGGAAATCGATTCGGTTGACATCATCTTAGCGAAACATTAGAACAAAAAAAGAACAAAAAAGCTGTGGGTGCAAGGCCGCCGAGGCGCTTTCCGGGTCTCAATCGGAGACGGATCGTCTAAGATGCGCGGCAGAAGACGGCACTCAGGGTGCGGCATATCAAGGCCTGCCGGTGCGGCAGCAGGGATGGAAGACATGGCTGGAAGCGTGAACAAGGTAATTCTGGTGGGCAATCTCGGGGCGGATCCGGAAATCCGCCGGACCCAGGATGGCCGTCCGATCGCCAACCTCCGCATCGCGACCTCTGAAAGCTGGCGCGACCGGAATTCCGGCGAGCGCAAGGAAAAGACCGAGTGGCACACGGTCGTGATCTTCAACGAAGGTCTCTGCAAGGTGGCGGAGCAATATCTGAAGAAGGGTTCAACTGTCTATGTTGAAGGCCAGCTGCAGACCCGCAAATGGCAGGACCAGAACGGCAATGACCGTTATTCCACGGAAGTGGTTTTGCAGGGCTTCAACTCGACGCTGACCATGCTCGGCGGCCGCGGCGATGGCGGCGGGCAGGGCGGCGGACGCGGCGCGTCCCAGGGCGGTGACTTCGGCGGCGGTGGCGGCTATGGCGGCGGTTACGACGATTACGGCTCCGGCTCGTCCGGCGGCGGCTCGTCGTCGCGCAGCGGTGGTGGCGGCCAGGGCGGCGGCTTCTCGCGCGATCTGGACGACGACATTCCGTTCTGAGAACGAACCGCGGTTGAACCTCGCAAGCCCGCCACGCCTCAGGCGTCAGGCGGGCTTTGCCATCTTCTGAAAGGACGTTTGATGCTCTCGCTCCGCCCCAATTGCGAATGCTGTGACAGGGATCTCGCGCCCGATAGCCCGGATGTGCGGATCTGCACGTTCGAATGCACATGGTGCCGGGATTGCGCCGAAAACCTGCTCGGCAATGCCTGCCCGAACTGCGGCGGCAATCTCGTACAAAGGCCCGTCCGCCCCGCGCATCTGCTTCAGAAATACCCCGCTTCCACCGAGCGTGTGCTCTCCAGCCTGCCGCAATGCCAGGACCGCAGGCAGGCGCGGCGCACCGCCTGATCAACCTCCCAGCTGGAAGGCCGACTTGACGCCGTCCACCACGAACTGCACCGAGAGAGCCGCGAGGATGACGCCGAGAAGGCGGGTCATGATCGCCCTGCCCGTGACGCCCAGCATCTTGTCGAAGCGGTCGGCAATGCGCATGACGAGGTAGAGCAGGCCGATGGAGAAGGCGATGACGCCGATGAGTTCGACACGGCCAAGCAGATCCGGCATGGCGCCGGCGAGAAGCACCGTGGCCGAGATGGCGCCGGGTCCCGCGATCAGTGGCAGCGCCAGCGGGAACACGGCGACATTGTGGATGTGATCCTGCGTGATCGCGACCTCGGACGTCTTTTCCTTGCGCGACTGGCGGCGCTCGAAAATCATCTCGAAGGCAATGTAGAACAGCATGAGGCCGCCGGCGATGCGGAACGCGCCGATGGAAATGCCGAGCGTGCCGAGCACCTTCGAACCGAACAGCGCGAAGACGGCGAGGATGCCGAAGGCGATGATGCTGCCGCGCACCGCGACCTGCGCCCGCTGCTCGCGGGTCATGCCGCTGGTCAGCCCCAGGAAGAGCGGCGCCATGCCGGGCGGATCCAGCGTCACGATCAGGGTGGTGAAGGCATAGATGAGCGCGTCCAAACGACTTCCTCCGGCACGGCCACCTGCAGGCGGGAATCGACTGCGGCAGCATTCAAGGACGTCATCATAGACGACTCCATGCTATTTCCCCAAGCCTCGGAAAAAGGCCGCACGGCCGGTGGAAAAGTCCTGCGAACAGCCCCCTGACGTCTATGGCAACGGGTTCAAGGACAGCGAACATTTGCATTGCCGCCGTTTCGTCCCTATTTTGGTGGAAAACCTTGGATCCGCGCCCGGAACGGGCGGCAAAAATGGCGCGGAAGAGCGCTTTCCGCTATAAAATATCCAGTGATTCTAGACAGAGATCGTGATCCCAATTGACTGAGCAATCCATACCCGGCGGCGGAAAACTCCCTCCAGGCATCGAGCCTATTTCAATCATGGAGGAAATGCAGCGGTCCTACCTCGATTACGCGATGAGCGTGATCGTGAGCCGCGCGCTTCCCGACGTGCGCGATGGCCTGAAGCCGGTGCATCGCCGCATCCTCTACGGCATGTCCGAACTCGGGATTGACTGGAACAAGAAATACGTCAAGTGCGCCCGCGTCACCGGCGACGTCATGGGTAAGTACCACCCGCACGGCAACCTCGCGATCTACGACGCGCTTGCCCGCATGGCGCAGGACTGGTCGCTTCGCCTGCCGCTGATCGACGGGCAGGGCAACTTCGGCTCCATCGACGGCGATCCGCCGGCGGCCGAACGTTACACCGAATGCCGCCTTCAGAAGGCCGCGCATTCGCTGCTCGACGACCTCGACAAGGAGACGGTCGATTTCCGCGACAACTATGACGGCACGCTGAGCGAGCCCGTCGTCGTACCCGCGAAGTTCCCCAACCTCCTCGTCAACGGCGCCGGCGGCATCGCGGTCGGCATGGCCACCAACATTCCGCCGCACAACCTCACCGAGGTCGTGAACGGCTGCATTGCGCTGATCGACAATCCGGCGATCGAGCTGCCCGAAATGATGCAGATCATCCCGGGTCCCGACTTCCCGACGGGCGCCATGGTTCTCGGCCGCGCCGGCATCAAGTCGGCCTACGAGACGGGCCGCGGCTCGATCGTCATGCGCGGGCGCGCCACGATCGAACCCATGCGCAACGACCGCGAGCAGATCATCATCACCGAAGTTCCCTATCAGGTGAACAAGGCGACGATGATCGAGAAGATGGCCGAGCTGGTGCGCGAAAAGCGCATTGAGGGCATTTCGGATCTCCGCGACGAATCGGACCGCCAGGGTTACCGCGTGGTGATCGAGCTGAAGCGTGATGCCAATGCGGAAGTGATCCTGAACCAGCTCTACCGCTACACGCCGCTGCAGACCTCATTCGGGGCCAATATCGTGGCTCTCAACGGCGGGAAGCCGGAACAGCTGACCCTACTCGACATGCTCAGGGCCTTCGTCGCCTTCCGCGAGGAAGTCGTCAGCCGCCGCACCAAATACCTGCTGCGCAAGGTGCGCGAGCGCGCCCACGTCCTGGTGGGTCTTGCGATTGCGGTCGCGAACATCGACGAAGTCATCCGCCTCATCCGCGTGGCGCCAGATCCGCAGACGGCGCGCGAGCAGCTGATGGAACGCCGCTGGCCGGCGGCAGACGTGGAATCGCTGATCCTGCTGATCGACGATCCGCGCCACCGCATCAATGAGGACGGCACCTACAACCTTTCCGAAGAGCAGGCTCGCGCCATCCTCGAGCTGCGTCTTGCCCGTCTGACGGCCCTCGGCCGCGACGAAATCGGCGACGAGCTCGCGAAGATCGGCGGCGAGATCAAGGATTATCTGGAAATCCTGTCCTCGCGCCTGCGCATCCAGACGATCGTCAAGGACGAGCTCGCCGCGATCCGCGACGAGTTCGGCACGCCGCGCCGCACCGAGATCGTCGATGGCGGTCCCGACATGGACGACGAGGATCTGATCGCGCGCGAGGAAATGGTCGTCACCGTTTCCCATCTCGGCTACATCAAGCGCGTGCCGCTCGCCACCTACCGGGCGCAGCGCCGCGGCGGCAAGGGCCGCTCCGGCATGGCGACGCGCGACGAGGATTTCGTCACCCGCCTGTTCGTGGCAAACACCCACACGCCAGTGCTGTTCTTCTCCTCGCGTGGCATCGTCTACAAGGAGAAGGTCTGGCGCCTGCCGATCGGCACGCCGCAATCAAAGGGCAAGGCGCTCATCAACATGCTGCCGCTGGAGCAGGGCGAGCGCATCACCACCATCATGCCTCTGCCCGAGGACGAGACGACCTGGGACAACCTCGACGTCATGTTCTCGACCACGCGCGGCACGGTTCGCCGCAACAAGCTGTCGGACTTCGTGCAGGTCAACCGCAACGGCAAGATCGCCATGAAGCTGGAAGAGGAGGGCGATGAAATCCTCTCCGTCGAAACCTGCACCGAGATGGACGACGTGTTGCTCACGACGGCGCTCGGCCAGGCGATCCGCTTCCCGGTCGACGACGTCCGCGTGTTCGCGGGCCGCAATTCGATCGGCGTGCGCGGCATCTCCATGGCAGAGGGCGACCGGCTGATTTCCATGACCATCCTGCACCACGTCGATGCGGATGCAGGCGAGCGTGCCGCCTATCTCAAGCGGTCCGCCACCGAGCGGCGCGCGCTTGGCGTCGACGAGGAAGACATCGCGCTGGTGGGCGAAGAGGTGACCGAACTCGGCGATCTCTCCGAAGAGCGCTATGCCGAGCTCAAGGCGCGGGAACAGTTCGTTCTCACCGTCTCCGAGCGCGGCTATGGCAAACGGTCCTCGTCCTACGACTTCCGCATCTCGGGCCGTGGCGGCAAGGGCATCCGCGCGACCGATACCTCGAAGACCAACGAGATCGGCGAACTCGTCGCGGCCTTCCCGGTCGAGGACCGCAACCAGATCATGCTTGTCTCCGATGGCGGCCAGCTGATCCGCGTTCCCGTCGATGGTATCCGCATCGCGAGCCGCGCCACCAAGGGCGTCACCATCTTCTCGACCGGCAAGGACGAAAAGGTGGTCTCCGTCGAGCGCATCACGGAGCCGGAAGGCGAAGAGGATGCAACGGGCGAATTTCCCGAGGAAATCGTGACCGGCAGCCCGGCTGCAGAAGGCGAAACCGGGGGCGAGTGAGCCCCCGCGTCTTCCACCTCGCTACTGAGCAAAGAAAAAACCGGAGGCGCAAACCTCCGGTTTCTCATTTGGTGGTGCTATGCGTGCCGTGTCCGCGGGCCAGCAAGGCTATCTGCGGAACCCGGATCAGGCTTCAACGCCAGTGAAGCCTGATGGGGTGGCTGCCTTCGTCCTCGTTCTCGCGGCGCATCTCTGCGAATGCGAGCGCCGCGGAGCCAATGAACATGCTGCAGACGAGGGCAGTGAAAAGCATTGTCGTCACGAACATCCGATCCCTCCTGTGCCGGCCCTGAGCGGCCGTCAGGGGAGCATCGTCGCTCTTTATGAATGGGCCGTTACGACGCGGGACGCGGTATGCGGCATGACGCGGGGGTCCGCGTCGCTGAGTGTGAACAGGGCTGCAAAGAGAACGCCCATGAGGGTCATCCAGCACACGCTGATCATGGTGATTTTGTCAGGCATCTACTTGATCCTCCGCATTTCTTTTCTTCGATTGGGTATCAGCACTCTAAACTCTCGGGCACTGAACGGTTTCGAACGCCGTTGGCATTGCATTAAGCACGCCGGTGAATTTCACCGAGGCCTCGAACCGTTGCCGATCCCTTATCGGTCGGGGCCTGCCGGTCCCTTCCATGAGACCCAACTAACCACAACCGATCTGAAACCATCTTGAATGGTCCGTTCATCTGGCGTTCATCTTGCAGCCCGCTCGGCTTCCGCTCTTCTTTCAAGCCAAAAGCGAAGCGCGCGACTGCAAGCCGCTCCTATAAGGCGATGACTTGCAGGATGGTTCCATCCATGACAAAAGGCTTGCCTGTTCAAACTTGGGCTGACCATGACGACTGCTTTCTATCCGGGCTCCTTCGACCCGCTGACGAACGGCCATATGGACGTCCTCGTTCAGGCCCTGAACATTGCCGAGAAGGTGATCGTCGCGATCGGCATCCATCCCGGCAAGGTGCCATTGTTCAGCTTCGATGAGCGGGCGGACCTGATCACGCGGTCGCTGGCCGCGAGGCTTCCGGGGGAGGCGGGCCGGGTCTCGGTGGCGTCGTTCTCGAATCTCGTGGTGGATGCAGCCCGCGCCCATGGCGCCCGCATCCTCATCCGTGGTTTGCGGGACGGGACGGACCTGGACTATGAAATGCAGATGGCCGGGATGAACAGCCAGATGGCGCCTGACGTACAGACAGTCTTTCTGCCCGCCGGTACGGTGTCGCGGCCCATTACCGCCACATTGGTGCGCCAGATCGCGGCCATGGGCGGGGATGTCTCCCCCTTCGTGCCGGCCGAGGTGCTTTCCGCGCTGGCCGCCAAGACCAAGAAACCCTGACACGATTTTCCCGAAACGGAGATTTCATGAAGATGTTCAAATGGGCTTTTGCCGGATTGATGCTGGCCGCCACAGTCGCGACAGGCGCTTCCGCCGCCGATAAGCTGACGATCGAGCTGAAGGACGGCCCGGTCGTGATCGAGCTCGCGAACGACTTGGCACCCAATCACGTCAAGCGCATCGAGGAGCTCGCCGCCAAGGGCGCCTATGACAACGTCGCCTTCCACCGCGTGATCGAGGGCTTCATGGCGCAGACCGGCGACGTGGCGCACGGCAAGATTGGCGCGAACTACGATGCGCAGCTCGCCGGCACCGGCGGCTCCGACCTTCCCGACCTCAAGGCCGAATTTTCGAAGACGCCTTTCGAACGCGGCACCGTCGGCATGGCCCGGTCCTCCGATCCGGATTCCGCCAATTCGCAGTTCTTCATCATGTTCGCCCCCGGCGACTTCCTCAACGGCCAGTACACGGTCGTCGGCAAGGTCGTCTCCGGCATGGAAGCCGTGGACAAGATCAAGCGCGGAGATGGCCAGAACGGCGAGGTTACCGATCCCGACCGCATGATCAAGGTCAGCGCGTCCAAGTAACGAAAGGGCGCTTCTCGCCCACACGAAGATGGGTCTACCCCGGCCCGAATGAAGGAGAACGTACATGGCCGAGATCAAGGATCCGGAAAACACCATCATCATGGAAACCACGAAGGGCAAGGTCGTCATCCAGCTTCTGCCCGACCTCGCTCCCGGCCATGTTGCCCGGATCAAGGAACTGGCACGGGAAAAGGCCTATGACGGCGTGGTGTTCCACCGCGTGATCGAGGACTTCATGGCCCAGACCGGCGACGTGCAGTACGGCAAGCAGGGTGGCGAGAGCTTCAACCCGGCCCGCGCCGGCATGGGCGGCTCTTCCAAGCCCGACCTCAAGGCCGAATTCTCGAACATGAGCCACACCCGCGGCACCTGCTCCATGGCCCGCAGCCAGAACCCGAACTCGGCGAACTCGCAGTTCTTCATCTGCTTCACCGATGCGCCCTGGCTGAACAAGCAGTACTCCGTCTGGGGCCAGGTCATCGAAGGCATGGACAATGTCGACAAGATCAAGCGCGGCGAGCCCGTGAAGGATCCCGACGTCATCGTCTCCATGCGCGTTGCCGCCGATCTCTGAGACTTGACATGAACCTCAACCCGCCCGGGCGCGCATACGCCGGGGCGGGTTTCGCTTTGGAAGGGAAGGGCGCCATGCGCGTCGATCTGTTCGATTTCGATCTGCCCGAGGAAAACATCGCGCTCCGCCCCGCCGAGCCGCGCGACAGTGCGCGCCTGCTCGTCGTGAAGCCGGGCGAGGAGCCCGTGCTGCAGGACCGGATCGTGAGCGCGCTTGCCTCGTTCCTGAAGCCCGGCGATGCCATGGTCTTCAACGATACCCGCGTCATCCCCGCCCAGCTCGAAGGCGTGCGCCTGCGGGAAGGTGCCGCACGGACGCCCGTTTCCTGTACCTTGCACATGCGGGTCGGCGCGAGCCGCTGGAAGGCCTTCGCCCGTCCGGGCAAGCGCATCAAGCCGGGCGACCGAATCGAGTTCGGGGAGGCGGGCGAGGCCTGCCTGCTCGGCACGCTTGCCGCAACCGTCGCCGAAAAGGGCGATGCCGGCGAGATCGAGCTCGCCTTCGACCTCTCCGGTCCGGATCTCGACCAGGCGATCGCCACTGTCGGCCATATCCCGCTGCCGCCCTATATCGCCGCCAAGCGGCACGAGGACGAGCGCGACCGCACCGACTACCAGACCATCTATGCCCGCGAAGAAGGCGCCGTTGCCGCCCCGACCGCCGGCCTTCATTTCACGCCAGGCCTCTTCGAGGCGCTGGACAAGGCGGGGGTCGAGCGGCATTTCGTGACGCTTCACGTCGGCGCCGGCACCTTCCTGCCGGTCAAGGCGGACGATACGGCCGAGCACAAGATGCATTCGGAGATCGGCCATGTGAGCACAGAGACCGCGGCTGCGCTCAATGCCGTGAAGGCGAGGGGCGGGCGCATCGTCTCCGTCGGCACCACCAGCCTTCGTCTGCTCGAGAGCGCCGCCTCCGAAGACGGCGCGATCCGGCCATGGTCCGGCGCGACCGACATCTTCATCACCCCCGGCTACCGCTTCCGCGCCGTGGATGTGCTGATGACCAATTTTCACCTGCCGCGCTCCACGCTTTTCATGCTGGTTTCCGCCTTTGCCGGCTTGGAGACCATGCGCGAAGCCTATAGACACGCGATTTCGAGCGGATACCGCTTCTATTCCTATGGCGATTCAAGCCTGCTTTTCCGGAACGACCGATGACCGAACCCTATGACGACAACAGGCCGGATGCACCGACCGAGACCTTCCGGTTCACGCTGAAGAAGACGGACGGCAAGGCGCGCCTCGGCGCGGTCACCATGCCGCGCGGCACGATCCGCACACCGGCTTTCATGCCTGTCGGCACCGTCGGCACGGTCAAGGCCATG
>CAMFHT010000166.1 GCA_945952245.1 uncultured Rhizobium sp.
GATCGAGTGCGATCTGGCCCGTCCGAAGGTCAAGGAAGCCGATTTCCGCGGCAAGGAAAAGCACCTGGAATACAAGGCCCGCGAGCATCAGCCGGCCATGCTCTGCACGCTCGTCATGACCGAGAACACCGATTCCAAGGGCGTGAAGCGCTATCCGGTTGGCACACTGCCGGTCATGGATCCGGAGACGAAGGACGTGCTGGTCGACGAGCTCGGCCGCCGCTCCTACACGACGTCCATCGCCTATGGCCCGACGATCGGCAAGAACATCGCGCTCGCCTATCTGCCGCACGCCTATTGCCAGGAAGGCCGCAAGCTGATCGTGGAATATTTCGGCGAGACCTATCCGGTCGAAGTCGCAGGCGTCGGCTACAAGCCGCTCTACGACCCGCAGAACCTGAAGCCGCGCACCTGATCGGCGGCTCAACGGTCACAAAAAGAAAGCGCCCTGAGACCTAAGTTTCAGGGCGTTTCCGTTTGCGGATGGCGGGTATATCCTCTCGTTCGGGCAAGAGCGGAGGAGACGCACCATGAACCAGCATGTTCCGGCAGGAACCCTTTCCGGCGACGACCTGCACCGGCTGAAGGTGGATCTCGCTGCCGCCTTCCGGCTGACGGCGGAGTTCGGCTGGCACGAATCCGTCGGCAATCATTTCAGCGCCGCCGTCTCCGCCGATGGCAAAACCTTCCTGATGAACCCCCGCTGGCGCCATTTCGGCTCGATCCGGGCGAGCGACCTGCTGCTTCTCGATTCGAACGATGCAAGCGTGATGGACGGACCGGCCGCGCCGGACCCGTCCGCATGGACGATCCACGGCACCATCCACCGCGAACGCCCTTCCGTCCGCGTGATCCTGCATTGCCACCCGCCCTATTCGACGGCGCTCGCGACGCTGAAGGACCCTTCGCTGAAGCCGATAGACCAGAACACGGCCCGCTTCTACGGCTCGACCGCCATCGACCTCGGCTTCGGCGGCATTGCGGACGAGGCCGAGGAAGGCGCTCGCCTTGCCGGCGTGCTCGGCAATTACAAGACGCTGATCATGGGCAATCACGGCGTGACCTGCACGGGCGATACGGTAGCCGAAGCCTTCGAGGATCTCTACTTCTTCGAAAAGGCCGCAAAGACCCTGATGCTCGCCTATGCGAGCGGCCAGCCGATGAACGTGCTCTCGCACGAGATCGCGGAGAAGACCGCCGAAGGCTGGCACGCCTACAGGGGCATGGCCGACGAGCACTTTGCCTATCTGAAGTCCACGTTGGACAGAGCGGACCTCTCGTACCGGGACTAAGATGACACAGCCTCAAGAACTCTTCCCCCAATCCCGATTTTTGCCAGAGGTCGAGAGGAACGAAATCCGCCCTTGATGGTTGCAGCAGATCGAGCCGCGCCCGCCGCGGCAGCAATCGTCAAAGGAGCGGAACCATGGCAATGTCCGGAGCGAAACTGGCAGTGGTGACGGGTGCTTCGAGCGGCATCGGTTACGAGCTGGCCAAGATTGCGGCTGAGGAAGGCTACTCCCTTCTGATCGTCGCCGACGAGCCTCAGATCGCACAGGCGGCCGAGGATCTGCGTGGCGGCGGCGCGACGGTGGAGGCCGTTCAGGCGGATCTCGCCACGAGCGAGGGCGTGCGCCAGATCGTCGATCGCATCGAGCGGAAACCGGCCCATCTGGAACTTCTCTTCGCCAATGCCGGGCGCGGCCTCGGCCATGGTTTCCTCGACCAGAACCTGACGGACGTGCGGCGCGTGATCGATACCAACGTCACCGGCACGATCGAGCTCATCCATGCGGTCGGCAACATCATGCGCAGCCAGCGGCAGGGCCGCATCCTGATCACGGGCTCCATCGCCGGCTTCATGCCCGGCAGCTTCCAGGCGGTCTACAACGCTTCCAAGGCCTTCCTCAACAGCTTCTCCTTTGCGCTCCGCAACGAGCTGAAGGACAGCGGTGTCACGGTGACATGCCTGATGCCGGGCGCGACGGACACACGCTTCTTCGAGCGGGCCGGCATGCTGGACACCAAGGTCGGGCAGGATGCAAAGGATGATCCCGCCGATGTTGCCCGTATCGGCTTCGATGCGCTGATGGACCGGGAAGGCGATGTGGTCAGCGGCTGGAAGAACAAGCTGCAATCGGCTGTCGCCAATGTCATGCCATCCGGCATGCTGGCGGAGCAGCACAGGGGCATGGCGGAACCGGGAACGGGCAATCCCAAGAACTGACCATGTCCATTCCGGCGAGCGCCGCATCCTCCGCAAGGGACCCTTCCCCGCCGGAGCCGGCGGCAAATCAGGACACATCGTTGAAACCGCTGCGGCGAGGCTCCCTGAGCCTCGTCGGCGCATGGAAACGACAGTCTCTGGTACGCCAGTTCCTGATGACGGGCGGCATCGTCTGGTTGACGGCCATGCTGATCATCGGGGCCGTGGTAACCGGCTTGATCCGGGATGCGGTGACCAGGAATTCCGCCGCAGCAACCGCCCTCTATGTGGATGGCATCATTGCGCCCATCCTTCCGGATCTGAAGACAGGCAGCCTTCTCGATGACGTCACAGCCCGGGCCCTGGACGAGACGCTCGCTCAAGGGGCGCTTCGTCACCGTATCTTTTCCTTCCGCCTGTGGCGCAAGGACGGCGTCATGCTCTATTCGACCGAGGCCGGCCAGACGGGCCGGATGTTTCCTGTCAATGCATCCCTGCAAAAGGCATTCAAGGGGCAGGTGGTCGCTCGTTTCGGCATGACGGACGATCCGGAAAGCGAAGCGGAGCGTGAAAACGGCGAGCCGCTCCTCGAAATCTACAATCCCGTCATCCAGCCCTGGTCGGGCGAGGTGGTGGCGGTCTCCGAATTCTACGAGGTCGCCGACGAGTTCCGCGAAAGCCTGAAGGAAGCACAGACGCTGAGTTGGCTCGCCGTGGCCGTTACCGGTCTGGTGATCTTCGTTCTCCTATCGGTCATCGTGCTGCGCGGCAGCCGAACGATCGACGAGCAGCAGAATGCGCTCGGGCAACGGGTCGAGGAACTGAGCCAGCTTCTGGAGCAGAACCGCCAGCTTCGCCAGCGTGTGCAGATCGCCTCGCAGCGCACGACGGCGCTGAACGAGAGCTATCTGCGGCGGCTGGGCGCGGATCTGCACGATGGGCCGGCGCAGCTCATTGCTTATGCAGCCCTGAGGCTCGGGAGCCGGATGCTGCGCGATCCCGAGACGCCCGCACTGGCGAAAGCGGATGAAATCAACGGGATCAAGACCCGGCTCGATGAGGCGATCGACGAGATCCGCAGCATTTGCAGCGGTCTCGTCCTCCCGCACATCGAGGACGCCAATCTCGGCGACGTAATAGAGAACGCAGTGGCGAACCACCGTCGGCGGACCGGGACGGAGGTGGAGCTGACGCTCCCGTTAGATCCGCCTTCCGTCTCCCCCTCCGCGAAAATCTGCATCTATCGCTTCATCCAGGAAGCGCTCAACAATTCCTACCGTCATGCCGATGGCAAAGGCCAGAGCGTGAGCCTCGGCTTCGACGGGCAGCAGGTGACGGTCGAGGTCTGCGACACGGGCCAGGGTTTCGACCCGTCGGAAGTCCGGCCCGGCGGCCTCGGTCTCAGCGGCATGCGGGAGCGGATCGCGAGCCTCGGCGGCGACCTTGAGATTCTAAGCTCGCAGAGCGGCACCTGCCTGCGCCTGCGACTCGGATTGAATGAAATGGAGCAAGAGAAATGACCGTGCGCATTGCCATCATCGATGACCACCCGCTCTTCCGTGAAGGCGTTCGGCGGAGCCTCTCGGAATGGCCGGATCTCTCCGTCATCGCCGAAGGCGGGTCGAGCGCCGATGCCATTCGCATTGCGTCCGAGATGTCTCCCGCGGTCATGCTGATCGACATTTCCATGCCCGGCAATGGCCTGGAGGCAATCAGGGAGATCGCCCGGCAGGCGCCGGACGTGCGCGTGATCATGCTGACTGTCTCAGAGCGCAACGAACATGTGGCGGAAGCGCTAAAGCATGGCGCCAAAGGCTATGTTCTGAAGGGCATCGGTGGCGAGGGCCTGGCAGATGCCGTCCGCACCGTGGCGAATGGCGGAACCTATGTGGCGCCAACGCTTTCGGCGAGCCTCTTCCTGCAGGCGGAAACCCGCACGGCGGACGAGATGGAGCAGCTGACGGCACGGGAAAGGGACGTGCTCCGGCTCGTCGCCTCCGGCCTCAGCAACAAGCGGATCGCCATCGCGCTCGATCTCAACGAGAAGACCATCAAGCATCACATGACGCGCATCCTCGCCAAGCTTGGCGTCGAGAACCGGACGGAGGCAGCCCTTGCCTTCCAAAGCCGCATGTCCGCGGGTCTGGAGCGTTAGCCGCTATCGAAGCAGCGCCTTGATGCGCGCAATGTCCTTCGGCGTTGCCTTGCGGCTCACGATCATGCGCTGGCGCGCATCGAGCATCTGGTAACGTCCCTTCACGACACGTTCGACGATGCCGTTGGTGTGGCGCACGCCGATCCCCGACGGTCCTGCATCGACGGAAACGGGCGAATCGTTTTGTGGAGCGGCCTTTCCGGGCGCAGAGGCCGAGCGCCCGGGCGCTCCTGCGGAAGCTCCATTGCCGGCATTGCCAGAGGATGCGCCTGCGCCTTTACCGCTCGAGCCATTGCCCTGCCCGCCGCTATGACCCGCGCCGTTGCCGCCGGCATTACCGCCTTGACCACCAGAATTGCCCCCGGCATTGCCGCCGCCATTGCCGCTGCCTCCGGAATTTCCGCTGCCTCCGCCGGAATTGCCTCCCCCATTGCCTTGGCCACCGCCATTTCCACCGGAATTGCCGCCGCCCGCGTTTCCACCGCCGTTACCGCCGCCATTTCCATTTCCGTTACCGCCGCCATTGCCTCCGCCATGGCCACCACCGTTCCCTCCGCCGTGATCCCCGCCGTTTCCGGCGGCATGGGCGATGTCGGAGCCGAGGAGCCTTGCCGAACCCGGATGCATGGCGGCGTTGGCGAGCAGAAGCAGGGTAGCGGTAGAAACAGTCAGGCAGATGCGTCCAACTATCCGGCAGCCTCTTTTGAACATGGCGGGTTCCTGATCCAGATGCACGAAACGAGCCTTTGGAATATGGCCCGCAGTTTCTTGGTTCCAAGACGATGGCAAAAGGATGATCGACACCTCAGACCTCATGAGGCGGATCACCGCCGCTGCCTTCCAACAGGCAAGCTTGCGGCCTTGGCCAAGGTTCCTGCAAAACCCTGATGTCGGACCTCCGCGACCCGAAACCGGGACCAAAGTCCGACTCATGCGTTAGGCGAAATGCCATTTTGATACACCTGCAGGGTTTGAAAAGGGAACGGCACGCCTGTCCCATTCGTTGCCAAAGACGAATGCCATCAACAGGAAGGATCTGCCATGAACAGCCTGATGAAGACCAGCCTCGCGCTTACCCTTGCCGCAGCGACCATGCTTGCTCCCGGTCTTGCCAGTGCCCAGGCCTCCGGCGAAGGCGCGCCCTCCTCCGGCGAGGGCACGATGCGGGATACCAACAAGCCCGCGGGCGATGCCACATCGGGCGGCCAGGCGGGCTCGATGACCAATGGCGACAATACGGGTGAGGCCGGCGGTCAGGATAATGCCGCCGCCAATCCGACGCCCGAGCAGCAGACCCGCATCCGCGATCTCGTGAATGCGGAAAAGGCCGAGCCCGCCCCCGCCGATGCCGATGCCCGCATCGGCGTCGTCATCCCGGCGGACGGTGGTGTAATGCTGCGGCCCCTGCCCGCCGAGGCCGCGAAGATCATGCCTGCCTACGCAAACCACCAGTATTTCGTCATGGCGGACGGGCGCATCGTGATCGTCGATCCCAAGTCCCGCGAGGTCGTCTACGTACTCAAGGGCTGAGCCAGCGACCGGGCGCCACCGGTGCGGCACCCGGTCTTTCATTCCTAGCCCCTGCCGTTCGGCCATTTCCAGTTCTGGATCTCGGGCATGTCCTCGCCGTGCTCGCGGACATAGGCCTTGTGCCGTTCGAGCCGGCTCTGAAGATCCGCGATCACGTCGGCCGCTCTCTCCTTCAGCCCCGGCACCCGCTCGATGGCTTCGATCGCGAGATGGTAACGGTCGAGCTCGTTCATCACGGCCATGTCGAAAGGCGTGGTCGTCGTCCCCTCGTCGATGAAGCCGCGGACGTGGAAGTTCGGGTGGTTCTTCCGTCGGTAGACCAGCCGGTGGATGAGATAGGGATAGCCGTGATAGGCGAAGATCACGGGCCGGCTCTCGGTGAAGATCGTATCGAATGCTTCATCCGCCATGCCGTGCGGGTGCTGCGAGGGCGATTGCAGCGACATCAGGTTTACGACGTTCACGACCCGGACCCGAAGCTGCGGCAGGAGCTGGCGCAGGAGATCGACGGCAGCGAGCGTTTCAAGCGTCGGCACGTCGCCGGCGCAGGCCATGACCACGTCCGGCATCATGCCGTTTTCGCTGCCGGCCCAGTCCCAGATGCCAAGGCCCTGATGGCAATGGGCCTCCGCCTCTTCCATGGTCAGCCATTGCGGTTCCGGCTGCTTGCCGGCCACGATGACGTTCACTCGGTTCCAGGTCTTCAGGCAATGATCGGCAATGACGAGCAGCGTGTTCGCATCCGGCGGCAGGTAGACGCGGACGATGTCGGCGCTCTTGTTGGCGACGAGATCGACGAAACCCGGATCCTGGTGCGAGAAGCCGTTGTGGTCCTGCCGCCAGACATGGGAGGTGAGCAGATAGTTGAGCGAGGAGACGGGCTTGCGCCAGGGAAGTTCGCTCGAGACCTTCAGCCATTTCGCATGCTGGTTGAACATGGAATCCACGATGTGGATGAAGGCTTCGTAGCAGGAGAAGAAGCCATGGCGGCCGGTGAGCAGATAGCCTTCCAGCCAGCCCTGGCAAAGGTGCTCCGAAAGCACCTCCATCACGCGCCCATCGCGGGAAAGATGATCGTCGCTCTCGAGTTCCTCCGCCATCCAGACACGGTCCGACGCTTCGAACACGCTCTGGAGCCGGTTGGAGGCTGTCTCGTCCGGGCCGAAGACCCGGAAGTTCCTCTCCTCGGCATTCAGCCTCAGCACGTCGCGGAGATAGTCACCGAGCACCTTGGTCGACTGCTCCTCGACCGCGCCGGGCGCCGGCACCGCGACGGCATAAGTGCGGAAGTCGGGTGTCTTCAACGCCTTGCGTAGCAGCCCACCATTGGCATGCGGATTCGCGCCCATGCGCCGATTGCCTTTCGGTGCCAGCGCCTTGAGCTCCGGCTTCAGCGATCCATTTTCGTCGAAGAGGTCGCCGGGATCATAGCTCAGCATCCAGTCTTCGAGGATCTTGCGGTGGCCCTCGTCCTGACGGCAATTGGCGACCGGCACCTGATGCGAGCGCCAGCTGCCTTCCACCTGCTTGCCGTCCACAATCTTGGGCCCCGTCCAACCCTTCGGGCTGCGCAGGATGATCATCGGCCAGCGCGGGCGGGCGGCGTGGGCAGCATCGCCGCCTGACTTGATCTCGGCGATACGGTCGAAGATTTGGTCGAGCGTCGCCGCCATCTTTTCATGCATCGGGGCAGGATCGCTGCCTTCCACGAAGAACGGCTCGTAGCCATAGCCTGTGAAGAGATGCGTCAGTTCCTCGTCCGAGAGGCGGGCGAGCACGGTGGGGTTGGCGATCTTGTAGCCGTTGAGATGCAGGATCGGCAGCACCGTACCGTCGCTGACCGGGTTCAGGAACTTGTTCGAATGCCAGGCGGCGGCAAGCGGGCCGGTCTCGGCCTCGCCATCGCCCACCACGCAGGCGACGACCAGATCCGGATTGTCGAAGGCCGCGCCATAGGCGTGGACGAGCGCATAGCCAAGCTCGCCGCCCTCATGGATGGAGCCGGGCGTTTCGGGTGCCGCATGGCTCGGGATTCCGCCGGGGAAAGAGAATTGCCGGAAGAGCTTCTGCATGCCCGTGGCATCGAAGGAGATATCGGGATAGATCTCGGAATAGGTGCCTTCCAGCCAGGTATTCGCCACCATGCCCGGCCCGCCATGGCCGGGACCGCAGATGTAGAGCACGTTCGCATCCCGGTTGCGAATGATGCGGTTTAAATGCGCATAGATGAAGTTGAGACCTGGCGTCGTGCCCCAGTGGCCGAGCAGGCGCGGCTTCACGTGCTCCGGCATCAGCGGCTCTTTGAGCAGCGGATTGTCCATGAGATAGATCTGCCCGACGGACAGGTAATTGGCGGCACGCCAATAGCGATCGATCAACCGGATTTCCTCGGGGCTCATCCATCCACTCCTTGCTTTCGATTGTTGTTGCAGGCGGGCGACGGTTCAGATCGAGGCGCCCGCCGCCGCCGGACTGTTCCAGACGAAGATGTCCCCCGCATGAAGCTCGGGCCGGCGAGACGGGAGCCTAGACCAGCCGAACGGCTGCGCATTGACTTCCATCAAGTGAGACGTCGTCCCTCAGTCTGGTGAACGGGAAAACGTCGTCCGGTGTAGCAATCGCCCTCTTCATAACGATCTTGACGGGGAAAAGCCCGGACAAGGGCAGGATTTTTTACATTTGAGGTTTCCGGCGCAGTTTCCTTTCACGGCGCGCCTCCTAGTTTCTGCCATAAGGATGCAAGCCAAAAGCATAATGAAAGGAAACGAACATGAACTGGTTGAAGACGATGGCAGTCGCGGCGCTCGTGCAGACCGCTGCCCTTCTTCCCGCACAGGCTGGCGAGAACCTGAACGAGATCAAGTCGGCAGGTGTCCTCAAGATCGGCACCGAAGGCAACACTGCGCCCCGCCCCCTCCATGACGCCAGCGGCAACCTCTTGCGCTTCGACGCCG
>CAMFHT010000167.1 GCA_945952245.1 uncultured Rhizobium sp.
ACCACCAGCGGCAGCAGCATGTAGGCGAGAAAGATCACCAGATAGGCGCGGAAGAGAAAGTCGGATTTGCGTGTCATCGGACCCTCACTTCGCGATATCGGACAGCTTGACGCGGAAGACGCGCATGACGAGCGTCACGAAGATGGTGCAGAGGATGAGCAGCAGGAAGGCATAGGCGGATCCCGTGTTCCAGTCGAGCGATTCGAAGATCCATTGCTGGATGATCTCGGTGAACCAGCGCGAATTGGTGGAGGCCAGCAGCGACGGCACGAGGATGGAGCCTGCCGAAAGCATGAACACCATGACGGAACCCGAGGCGATGCCGGGCTTGGCATGCGGCAGGATCACCCGCCAGTGCGTGCGCCACCAGGGCGCGCCCAGATCTTCCGCCGCCTCGATCTGGTTCGTATCCAGCGACTGGATCGCATTGTAGATCGGGAAGAGCATGAAGAGCACGTAGGTATAGACGAGGCCGATCATGACCGAGCGGAAGCCCGTCATCCAGCGGATGGGCTTCTCGATCACGTCGATGCTCATCAGCAGGATATTGAGCGGGCCCTTGAGGGACAGGATGATGAACCAGGCGAAGGAGCGCATGATCTCGCTCACCCAGAGCGGAATGGTCAGCACCAGGAAGAGCGTCGGCAGACTTTTCACCGACACCTTCTTGGAGAGGTAATAGGCCAGCGGGTAGGCGAAGACGAAGCACAGAAAGGTGACGAGACTCGAGAACACGATCGTCCAGAGAAACACGCTGATGTGGATCGGGCTCGAGAAGAAGGTCATGTAGTTGTTGAAGGAGTAGGTGTCCTTCGGCCCACCGATGTCCTGCACCGGCAGGTAGGGCCGGAAGGAGTTCTCGAAGAGATAGAGATTGGGCAGGATCACGAGGACGAGCAGCCAGAATGCCGTGAGTAGGCAGACTATGACCGTCAGCGTCGTGCCGTAGCGGCGCAGCAGATTGTTCATCAATGCGCCCCCGCCTTCAGTGGTACGTCATCGGTGAGGATGACGGCATGGTCGGGATCGAAGGTGGCGTTGAGGCGCGCGCCCTTTTCCGGCAGCGGCGAGGACCCGTCGTTGCGGGCTTCCGAAACGATGGTGCGGCCCGAGGCGTCCTGGGTCAGGATCGAGATGAAATTGCCCTCGAAGGCAATGTCCGTCACCTCGACGGGAATGCTGTTGGCAGAAGCCGCTTCATGGCTCAACCGCACGTGTTCAGGGCGGAGATAGAGCTTCGAGTTCGCGCCGGCATTCGGTCCGAGGCGCGCCTGGAAGGTGCCGAGCGGCGTGCGGAAATCGGCCTGCCCATTGCCGCTCGCGGCAATCTCGCCGGCAAAGACGTTGTTCTCACCCACGAAGGAGGCGACGAAGCCATTGGCGGGACGGTCGTATATGTCGCGCGGCGGCGCCACCTGCTGCAGCTTGCCATGGGACATGACGGCCACGCGGTCGGACATGGCGAGCGCCTCGCCCTGATCATGGGTGATGTAGATGAAGGTGACCTGCGTGCGTTTCTGGATGGCGCGCAGCTCCGCCCGCATGTGCTGGCGAAGCTTGAGGTCGAGCGCGGAGAGCGGTTCGTCGAGCAGCATGACGGAGGGCTCGACCGCGAGCGCGCGGGCGATCGCCACGCGCTGCTTCTGGCCGCCGGAAAGCTGGCTTACCGACTTGTCGGCGGCATTGGGCAGGTCCACGAGCGCGAGCAGTTCCTCGGCGCGCTCGCGGCGGATCTTCTTGTCGACGCCGCGCACTTCGAGGCCGAAGGCGATGTTTTCCCAGACGGGCATGAGCGGAAAGAGCGCGAGGTTCTGGAAGATGAGGGCGGTCGGGCGCTGGTTCGGGCGCTGGTCACGCATGTCCTTGCCGCCGATGCGGATCGTGCCGCTGGTCGGCGAGATGAAGCCGGAGACCATGCGCAGGATGGTTGTCTTGCCGCAGCCGGACGGACCGAGGAAGGAGAAGAATTCCCCGGCCTCGATGGTGACGGACACGTTGTCCACCGCGCGGAAGCTCCCGAATTCCGCAGTGACGTTCTCAAGTTCGATACTGGCGCTCATTGGATCTGGTACTGCCCCTCTGTGCATGCCGCGACGGTTCGCCAGGGAGGCCCCGACTGCAGGCATGCGAATACACTCGGGCTGGAGCCTCGCTGTTTCGACGGCGCCAGCTTCCCCATTGCTTTTCTTGTTGTCAGCATGTCAGACGAAAACCGCCGGGATCTCCTCCCGGCGGTCGTCTCGGCTGCCTCAGGCAGCCTTGTACTTGTCGGCATATTCGCCGCGCTTGGAGAGGAACCAAGCGGCCTGGTCCGGCCACCACCACAGCTTGGAGATGGCGTCGCCCGGGAAGCTCGACTTGTAGAACTCGACCACTTCGGGGCCGAGCAGGTCTACGCCGCCCTTGCCGACCGGGTTTGCCGAGAAGGCGGTTGCCCAGAGAGACGAGCCTTCCGCGGAGGAGACCCACTTGGCGAATTCATGCGCCTGCTCGACGTTCTTGGCGTTGGACATGAGCACAAGGCCCTGATTCCAGGCGATGCCGCCTTCCTTCGGAGGCAGGTAGCCATAGCCTTCCTTGCGCAGGTTGAAGCCGGTGGAATCCCAGCACTGGCCGAGAACGGCGCCATTGGTGCGGAAGGCACCCTGCGCTTCGTTTTCGCCGCTCCAGAACTGCACCACGTTGCCCTTGAGCTTGATGGCTTCTGCGAGCGCGATGTCCCACAGCTCCTTCATGGTGGCTTCGTCCTTGTAACCGTCGAGCCACGGCTTCGGCAGCTTGCCCTGGCTGTCCAGCCAGCGGCCCATGGCGGCGAGCGCCGAATGCGGGCGCAGCGTCACCTGGACGTCCTGGTTGAACAGGTCGCCGAGCGAGAGCTTGCCATATTCCGTCGGGAAGTCCTTCTTGTTGTAAACGAAGGCTTCCGTGCCCCAGACGGAGGGCACGAACAGGCGCTTGCCGTCGATCGTCGCGCGTTCGCCGGCAGCACCGTCGGCGAGGCCCGAGACGTAGTTGTCGATGGCGAGCTTGTTGGTGTCCCAGCCCTGCAGCAGGCCGTTCGAGTTCCAGGCGGAAACGCGGTCGAGCGTCGGCTCCACCACGTCCGTGGTCGCCGTCTGCAGCGACAGCTTCGCCTGCGCGAACATGGTGTCCTGGTCGGGCTGTTCGGTGAAGTTGACCTTGATGCCGGTCGCCTTGGTAAAGGCCGGGAAGACCTTTTCGGCCATGCCCGGATAGCCGGACCAGCCGGTGAAGTTCACTTCACCCGAAGAGGCAAGCGCGCTTGAGGAGATGATGGCCGGCGCAGCGAGAAGGCCGGCACCGGCAACCGAGGTCTTCAGAAAAGACCGGCGGCTGATGCTCAGATCGATGAATTTCATGTCATTCGCTCCCATTGTTCCTGATAAGCAGTTCCACTCCGGGCCGGTTGATCCGGCTCTCATTCGTTTGTGCTTGGATATTACGCGTTCATAAGAGCTTCGAAAGGCAGGAAAGTCTACTGGCGCTTTCGTTCCTGTAAAATTTTTTTAAGCTGGAATTTACCTCCTCTGGGCGGCGTTGTCGTTGCTTGGCCAGTTCTGCCGCAATCAGGCTTGGCTTGCTACTTTCTCTGCGAGAATGCAGAGGAGCTCGAAGAGAATGGTGACGCCCAGGAAAGCAGTGCCGCCGGTCTGGTCGAAAGGCGGCGAGACTTCCACCATGTCGGCACCGACGATGTTCAACCCCCTCAGATGGCGCACGACCTGCAGCGCCTGATAGCTGTTCGGACCGCCGATTTCCGGCGTGCCTGTTCCCGGCGCAAAGGCCGGGTCGATGAAATCGATGTCATAGCTCACATAGGTTTCGCCGGTGCCGGCTATCGCACGCGCCTCCGCCATGACGTCTTCGACGCCGCGGGCGTGAAAATCCTCGATGGGGATCACGGTAATGCCGACGGCCCGGGCGAAATCCCGGTCCTCGGTGTCATAGGCCGGGCCGCGGATGCCGATCATCACAACCCGCTTCGGGTCGAGCAGGCCTTCCTCGACGGCACGGCGGAACGGCGTGCCATGGGTATACTTGAAGCCGCCGAAATAGCTCTCGAACAGGTCCGTATGGCTATCGAAGTGGATCATGCCGAGCGGGCGGTTGCGGGCAAGCGCGCGCAGGATCGGCAGCGAGCAGAGATGGTCGCCGCCCGCCGTCAGCGGCAGGATGCCTTTCTCCCGCACCCGGTCGTAGAAGCGGGTCATGCGGTCCATCGAGTCCATGAGGTCGGCAGGGTTCGGCGGTACGTCGCCGAGATCGGCGCAGCGGGCAAGATCGAAGGGCCGCACGCCGGTCGCGCCGTTCTGGTGGCGGATCATGGTGGAGTAATCGCGCAATTGCCTCGGCGCATGGCGGGGGCCGGGTCGGTTGGTCGTGCCGCCATCCCAGGGCGCACCGATAAGGCCGATCTGGACCTTGGAAATGTTGACGTCTTCAAGAGAAATATGCGGCAGGCGCATGAAGGTGGGAATGCCGGCGAACCGGGGAAGATCGACGCCCGAGATCGGGCGGAACTCGTCATGAGCCATATGTCTCTATCCGTCCTTGTGTCGGCGCGGAGCAAACACCCGATCTCAGGGGGCTCCACGCTTACCTGATGAAAAGGCTAGCCAGAACACGCGGTGCTGGCAACGCAAGCGCCCGCCGTGGTCCATGCATTGACCCGAACTGGTACCATGGCAGCGCGAATCATGCCCATGCAATCGGCAGGATGGCAGTTTTCATGCAGCAGGGTTGAGCAGACTGCCCGAAAACTGTCCTCGCCATGATCACGCGCCTGTGGATCAGTGCGGCAATCCCCTGTGAAAGACGGCTTCAATCCCTGGCGAGAACATAGGCCAGCCGCTCGGCGGAAAAGTCCCTGATCTCGAAGCCCTCGGCAAAAGCTTGCTGGAAGATGGCGCGGGTTTCGAGGCGGATGCGGATCGCCTCGTCCGGATCATCCGCCAGAAGCGTCTCGAAGCTTCGGGGGATCGTGATCTCGCGCGTCTCAAAACCGTCGAGCCGAACCGGCTCTCGGTCACCACCGGCACGGGCGGTCACGACGGGATCGTCGAGCAGCCAGTCCACCCGCAGGCGATCCGAGGGCGCGCCCTTGTTGATGCCCTCCATCTCGCCGTAGAAATCGCAGTAATAGGTGGAAGCCCGCCCGCCAAGTCCGCGGATGTTCAGCGCCGCATTGGCCAGCCTCAGCGGGTCATAGGTCCAGCGGATGCGGCGGATGCCGTTTTCCAGGCACCATTGCCGCTGGTAGCGCTTGAGGCCGATGCCGAGCCCGAGGCCACGTGCCTCGGAAAGCACTGCGAGCCGGTGGGAATACTGGACCTCGGGATCCCGTGTCGGGAAGCCGAAGACGAAGCCCAGGAGCTGGCCGTCCCGGAACGCGCCACCCACAAGGCCGCCCTCGTTCTGGATCACCATCATCAGGTCGAACGGGTCTTCCTTGTCGCCTTCACCCCAGACGGTGCGCTGCAGCGCTTCCGCCGCCTTGAACTCGGCAAGTCCCTGCAGAGGCCGGTAGTCGATGCCGCTCATGCGCCAAAACTTTCGGCAGAGAGGGTGATGCCCTCGATGAAGTTCCAGTCCGGCGTAACGCCGATACCGGGACCTTCAGGAACGGGCATGCGGCCGTTCACCGCCTCAAGCTTCTCGTGCACGAGGTCGCGGGCGAAGTAGCGGCTGGCAGAGGAGGTGTCACCCGGCTTCGAGAAGTTCGGGAGCGTCGAGAGGTGAATGTTGTGGGCGCGGCCGATGCCGGATTCGAGCATGCCGCCGCACCAGACGGGTACGTCGAAGGCAGCGCAGAGATCGTGGATCTTCAGCGATTCCGCATGGCCGCCCACGCGTCCGACCTTGATGTTGATCACCCGCGCCGCGTCGATCTGCAGCGCCTTGCGGGCGTCGCGGGCACTGCGGATGCTCTCGTCCAGGCAGACCGGCGTCCGGATCCGCTGCTGCAGCGTGGCGTGATCCTGGATGTCGTTCCAGGCGAGCGGCTGCTCCATGTAGTCGAGCCCGAAGCCGTCGAGCCTGGCGAGCTTGGCGCTGTCTGCCAGCGTATAGGCGCTGTTGGCATCGACGCTCAGCGCCACGCGGGGGAACTCGCGGCGCACGGCCTCCACCAGATCCGCATCGTGGCCGGGCTTGATCTTGAGCTTGATGCGCTTGTAGCCCTGCTCCACGTGCGAACGCACCCGCTCCAGGGTCTCCTCGATCGGGCCGATGCCGAGGGACACGCCGACGTCGATCGCGTCGCCGGCGCCTCCGAGCACGGTCTTCAGCGGCAGGCCGAGCGATTTCGCCCAGAGATCCCAGAAGGCCATTTCCACCATGGCCTTGGTCATGTAATGGCCGCGCCAGGGGGCCAGATGAGGCTCCAGCGCCTGCGGGTTCTCGAACCTCGCGCCGACGACCTGTTTCAGGATCACGTCGCGCAGAAGCGCCATGGAGCCTGCGATCTGCTCGTCCAGGTAATCGGGAAGAGGGTCCATCACGCCTTCGGCATAGCCCTCGATGCCATTGGCGCGCAGCGTCAGCAACGGGATGATCTTCTCGACCATAGTACCGGTCGAGATGGTGAAGGGCGTCAGCAGCTCCAGGCGCACGAGGCGCAATTCGGCGCTGTCGATCTTCAACCCGTGCGAAAACGATGCAGTCATGTCCATTCCCCTTGAGCGGCCTCCCGCGCCGCGAACCGGCCTTCTCTCTGCCGCAGGCCGTGCGGCAAGGCAACCACCGGCAGGTGCGGCGCGCGCGAAAATCCGCTTCGCGTGTTCTCCCGGAAACGAGCCTGTCGCGTCAGAGCGGCGCCTTCGGATGGGGCGTCTCGTCATAGGCGCCCCAGGTCGCCTGGTCGAAGTTGACGATCGAGCCGGTCATCAGGCCCGATTCCGACGAGGCGAGGAAAGCGATGGCGCGAGCCACTTCCTTCGGGTCGACCAGCCGGCCGAAGGGCTGCGCGGCAGCCGCCTTTTCCAGCCAGTCTGCGGGCTTGCCGTCCTCTTCGCGCTGGATGCGGTCTTCGCCGTCGGAAGCCATCCAGCCGATGTTCAGGCTGTTCACGCGGATGCGGTTGCGCAGCAGCGCATAGGCCGTATTGCGGGTCAGCGTGTCCAGCGCCCCCTTCGAGGCGGAATAGGCCGCGAGGAACGGCTGTCCACCCATCGAGGACATGGAGGAGATGTTGACGATCGACCCTTCCGTCTTTTCCCGCCGCATCAGCTTGATCGCGTCCTGCATCAGGAAGAAGGGGCCGCGGACGTTGACGTTGAAGAGCGTGTCGAAAAGCTCGGGACTGGTGTCGAGGATCGTGCCTCGATTGGTCAGCGCCGCGACGTTGACGAGAATGTCCAGCCTGCCGAAGGCTTCGTCCGCCTTGGCGATCACTGCCCGGCAATCCTCGACCCGACCGAGATCGGCAGCGACGAAATGGGTTTCAATGCCCTGATCCCTCAGAGCCCTGGCTCTGGCTTCACCCTTTTCTGCCGAACGGCCGCAGATCACGAGCCCGCTCACACCGCGTTCGGCGAAAAGATCCGCGGTCGCGGCACCAAGGCCCTGCGTACCGCCGGTCACGACCGCGATCTTCCCCTGCAATTGTCCGCTCATGCTTCCTCCCGGTTCGTGCAATGCCTCTTCCTGGCGCAGAGCCTATAGCAGCCGGCAGGCGCTGTCATGCCGCCCGAAGTACTTGTCCGCAAAAGAAAGGAGCGCCACGATGGCGCTCTTCGTTCATTGGGGAGGCGAGCTCACGCCGCGTGTTCCAGCTGCCGGACCGGGCGCGCCGTGGCGGTGGGCCGGACTTCGCGGATCTCGCTGCGGCGGTTCAGCTGGAAGCGGCCGACCAGGGTCGCAAGGTGCGCGGCTCCTTCGGCGACGGCATGACTGAGAGCCGTCGATTGCTCCGCCATCGCGGCATTCTGCTGGGTCATCTGGTCGATATGGCCGACCGCCTGCGAGATCTGTTGCAGGCCGGCCGACTGTTCGCCGAGGCTGGTGGTGATCGCGTCCACGTTGCCGTCGATGGTCATCACGAAGGTCTCGATCTTCGACAGCGCACCTCCCGCCTCGCCGACCAGGTGCACGCCGTTCTTCACAGCAGTTTCCGACTTGGCGATGATCGACTTGATTTCCTTGGCGGCGGCGGCGGAGCGCTGGGCGAGTTCGCGCACCTCCTGCGCCACCACGGCAAAACCCTTGCCGGCTTCGCCAGCGCGGGCAGCCTCCACGCCTGCGTTCAGTGCAAGGAGATTGGTCTGGAACGCGATTTCGTCGATCACGCTGATGATCTGGCCGATCTCATGCGAGGCTTTCTCGATGTCCTGCATCGCGCCGATCGCATCGCGCACCACGTCGCTCGACGAGTGCGCACAGGTTCGGGCTTCGCGGACGATGCCACGCGTCTGCTGCGAGCGGATCGCGGACTGGTCGACGCTTGCCGAAATCTGCTCCAGCGCGGTCGAGGTCTTTTCAAGCTCCACCGCCTGGGTTTCGGTGCGCGAGGCCATGTTGTCGGCGGCGGATCGCATTTCGCCGGACGAAGCCTGCAGGTTGTGCGTCGCCGAGAGCACTTGTTCCAGCGTATCCTGGAAGGCGCCGATCGAATTGTTGAAGTCGGAGCGCATGCGTTCAAACTGGGCTGCGAAGGGCTCGTCGATCGTCATGCGGATATTGCATTCGGAGAGGCGCTGGAGGCCCGCACCGAGACGTTCGATGACGGCCATGAGCTGCGCG
>CAMFHT010000168.1 GCA_945952245.1 uncultured Rhizobium sp.
GGCCCAGACCGCGCCGATGAAGAGAAAGAAGAAGAAGATCGCTCCCAGAACGAGAAGCGGCGGGGCGCGAAGGATGGGCGTTACCTGCCCTTGGCTTGCGGTGGCGAGTGGCGGATAGCTTCGCGGGATGACTGGCACGAGCGCGAGCGAGGCGAGCGACACGACCGCCAGCAGTTCGAACCCACCGGCCGCGCCGAGCAGCGGAATGACGGAGAGCGAGAGCAGGAGCGCCAGCCCGCACTGCGCCAGCGTCTGCAGGATCACGAAATGACCGCCGGTCTTTTCCGGGCTTGCGGAGCGGGCGATGAATTCGGTGGAGATCGATACCAGCACGCCCTCGGCAAGGCCGGCAAGCGCGCGGTAGAGGATGAAGGTGCCAGCACCGCCCGCCGTCGCGGAGAGCATGTTGAAAAGCGCCGCCGCCAGCAGAAACACCACGGCCTTGGTGCGGATGCGCTCGCGGGAGAAGGCGCCGAGCGCGGAGGCGATGCCGAGCGCGATGATTTCGAGCGTCGCGGCGAGCGCCAGCCCGTCATAACTTACCCGCCCCTCGGTAAAGACGGCGCCGAGCAGAATCGGCTGCAGGCCGAGAACAAGCAGGCCCGCGGAGCCCATCCACAGGATTGCCCACCGGTTTGTTTGACGAGCATCTGAATTTTCCATCACGCTATGATTGAAAGATCCCGCCATATTCTGCCCCTCAAGCGCGAATGACACCGCCCATAGCGGGAAGCTGACATTCTATCAGATCCGGCGCAACAGAAAATTTGGGCCAGCACGGGCACAGGATGCGGGAAAAATCTATTGTCGGCTATGCAGGACTGGTCTCCGGGGCGTTTTGCAGTCTATTCTTGCACGGAGGAGTCCGAAACGTGATCAGGCCGGACGGGAGGAAGACATGGCCAATCAAAATCCGGAGGACAAGTCGCTGCTCCGGAGGAAGCCGAAACAAGACAGGTCCCGCGAGCGTGTCGACGAAATCCTGAGCGTCGCCATGCGGCTGATCGCGGAGAAGGGAATCGATGCGGTGACGATGAAGGAAGTGGCCCAGCTTTCCGGCGGCCCGATCGCCTCCGTCTACCAGTATTTCCCCAACAAGTCGGCCATCCTCGCCACGCTCTACGAGCGCTATAACGGAACTGCCGGCGAGATGGTGCTGGACTGTGTCGAGGAACTCGCCACCGTTCATCACCTGCACGAGACGATCGACCGACTGATCTACCGCTATCACGGCATGATGAAAGCCAATCCGGAACTGATCGACCTCGTCAATGCGGTTCACGCAGACAAGAATCTCCGGGAGGAAGACCTGCAGCAGACCGACAGATTGGTGACCGGCTTCTACAACGCCAGCCGCCATATCTTCCAAGAGGATGTCTGGCCGCAATACCGGCGTACGGTCTTTCTGCTCTTCCAGCTCGCTTCCGCTACAGTCCGCATTTCGCTGGCCATGCCGGAGCAGGATGGCTTGCTGCTCGTGAAGGAATATGCCGGGATCGTGCATCTGCAGATCGACAAGCTGGCATCGCTGTAGAAAAGGGGGCCGAAGCCCCCTCCTGGCATCAGATCCCGAGCTTGTCCCGCAGCCCGTAATACCAGGCGCCGAGCGCCGTCAGCGGCACGCGGAAGGTCTTGCCGCCGGGGAAGGGGAAGTTCGGCAGCGACGACCAGATGTCGAAGCGCTCTGCATGGCCGGCGACCGCTTCCCCAAGGATCTTGCCGAGCAAGTGGGTGGTCGTCACCCCATGGCCGCTGTCCCCATGGCTGAAATAGACGGTCGGCGAAAGCCGGCCCATATGCGGAATGCGCGAGAGCGTCAGCGCGAAATTGCCGCTCCAGGCATAGTCGATCCGCACATTGCCGAGTTCCGGGAAAGTCTTCAGCATGTTCGGGCGGATTTTGCCCGTCAGCGTTCTGGGATCGTGCCCGCCATAGACGATGCCGCCGCCATAGAGCAGACGATTGTCCGCCGTGCGGCGGTAGTAGTCGAGCACGTAATTGGCATCTTCCACGCAGTAATCGGCGGGAAGCAGGCTTTCGATCAGCTCCTTCGGCAGCGGCTCGGTCGCCATCACCTGCGAGGAAACCGGCATCATCCGGTCGCCGATCTCCGGCAGCAGCTTGCCCAGATAGGCATTGCCGCAGACGAGGACGTAGCGGCAGGAAACCGAACCCTTTTCCGTGCGCACCACCGGTTTCGCCCCAGTATCGACGGCAATCACCCGGCTGTTTTCGTAGATCACCCCGCCGAGGCTTTCGACCGCCCGGGCCTCGCCGAGCACCAGATTGAGCGGATGAATATGGCCACCGCGCTTGTCGATCATCCCGCCCGCATAGACATGGGTCTTCACATACCGGCCGACCTCTGCCTTGGACACCATTTCGAGCCCGGTATGGCCGTGCTTTTCCCAGTGGCGACGCGTGGCGTCCATCTCGCGGATCTGCTTGTCGGTGAAGGCGCCGAAGAAGCCGCCATGGCGCAGGTCGCAGTCGATGCCATATTTCTCGATGCGGCCGCGGATGATGTTGCCGCCTTCGAGCGACATCTTGCCGAGCTCGGCGGCCTTGGCGGGGCCGTAGCGGCGGGCGATGGTCTCGAGATCGCGGCTGTAGCCGTTGACGATCTGGCCGCCATTGCGGCCCGATGCGCCGAAACCGATGCGGGTGCCTTCGAGCACCACGACCCTGAAGCCGCGTTCGGACAGTTCGAGCGCCGCGGAGATCCCGGTGAAGCCCGCGCCGATCACGCAGACATCGGCCTCGATCTCGCCTTCGAGGGTGGGGCGCACGCGCTGGTCGTTGGCGGAGGCGGCGTACCAGGTGCCGGCATGGCCGGGATTGGTGCTGGTGGCAGAGATATGGTCGTTCATGATCACACGGTCCTGATGTAAGCGTCGTATTCGACGTCGGTCACACGGAGGGAGAATTCGGAGAGTTCCTGCTGCTTGCAGGCGGTGTAGAGCGCCCGGTATTCGGGCGAGAGCGTCGCATAGGCGAAGCTCGACTTCGAGAACCGCTGCAGCGAGTAATCCCAGTTCGTCGGAAGCGGCTCGTGGTTGACCGCGTGGCTGTCGCCGGTGATCGCACCGCCCGGATTGTGCTTTTCCTTCATGCCGGTCAGCGCGCCGCCGAGGATCATGGCCAGCACCAGATAGGGGTTGGTGTCGGCGCCGGCCACGCGGTGCTCGATGCGGGTCGCAGGCTTGGAAGAGGTGATGACGCGCACCGCCGCCGAGCGGTTGTCGAAGCCCCAGGAGGCATAGGTCGGTGCATGTTCGGAGGGGCGGAGCCGGCGGTAGGAATTGGCGTGCGGCGCAAAGACGGCCATGCTCTCGCCCATGTTGGCAAGAAGCCCGCCCACCGAATGCATCAGCACGTCGGCCGGCTTGTCGGTCTGGCTCACATAGATGTTGTTGCCATGCTCGTCGAGCACGGAGAAATGCACGTGCATGCCGGAGCCGGCCTGGGTGCCATAGGGCTTGGCCATGAAGGTGGCGTCGAGATCGTGCTTGCGGGCGACGCCCTTGACGATCCGCTTCAAGAGTACGGCATAATCCGCCGCCATCAGCGCGTCCGGCACGTGGTTGAGGTTGATTTCGTACTGGCCGGGGCCGTTCTCGCGCAGCACCGTGTCGGCGGGTACCCCTTGCGCCTTGGCAGCGCGGGCGATGTCCATGAAGACCGGCTCCAGATCCTGCAGTTCGGAAATGGAGAGGACCTGCGTCTGGCTCGTATGCCAGCGCCCCTCGCGCGAATTTGGCGGGCGCACCGGATCGAGCGCATTGCGCACGGGGTCGATCAGGTAGAATTCGAGCTCGGTGGCCACGACCGGCGTCAGCTTCGCATCGGCGAAGCGCTTCAGAACGTTGGCGAGCACCTGCCGGGGATCGGCGAAATAGCCCGAGCCGTCCGCATTGCGCATGCCGAGCAGCACCTGCGCCGTCGGCCGCTCCAGCCAGCTCACGCGCGAGAGCGTGCCCGGCACGGGGAAGCAGAGACCGTCGGGATCACCCGTTCCCTCGGCAAGGCCCGCCGCATTGACGTCGCGACCCCAGCAGTCGAGCGCATAGACGGAACGCGGAATGGCCATGCCCTTGGTCAGGACGTCGAGCGCCCGCTCCCGCGGGATCCACTTGCCGCGCGGCACGCCGTTCACATCGATAACGAAAGCCTCCAGGACTTCGATGTCCTGGTTTTCGCGCAGAAAATCCTGCGCAGAGACAGCACTGTTCATAATTCACCAGAAATGTTTCAGAAGAAGATCCGTGCCGCGCGACCGGTCAAAGGCCCGCGGAAGAAAAGCGTTTCAACGCTAACGGTCGCCACTTTCCTGGGCGAAATGCAGAAAACGGATCATACCCTTTTGTCCCGGACAAGATGCAGTCCGGAGACCCCGATTTATACGACGGTATAACTATACTACCCGCTCCAGCCGCAAAAAGCCAGCCGTACCGTTGGATTTTTCGGGGGGAGGTGCTCATTGAGATGTGCTAGTTCAGCGTGCATCCTCGATTGGAAGATCAAGTTGCTGCGGTGCGCGAACATGGTCGAGAACCTTGATGACAGCGTGCTCCGATTTCAGGCCGCTTGCCGATTGCGTTTGCTTAACCCGCACTTCGCAAACCAGAACATCACCTTTGGTGAACGATATCTGGGCATGATCGACCCTGCTCAAGAATTCGCGATCTTCGATCGTCGCGCTTATTTGAGCATTTCCATCATGCAGGCGCCACTTGTTGTCCTCCTTGAAGGCCAACGAGACTATGCTGTAAGCTGCGCGTCTGGTTTCATCCAGAATTACTTTGCCGTCAGGTTCAGGCGACACGAAGAATGCCGCTTCCTCGCGGTTTGCTTCCTCGATGACACGAGATGCCTCGATTATGCGAAACTGCTCGATACCATCTTTCTGCAGCGGCTCGGCGACGACTTGCTCGAGAGCCTTGCGGATGGCGATGTCCTGATAAAGTCTCAGAAGAGCAAGGGGAACATCGACAGATACGCCGTCGAACGTCAAACGAAGCGTGTCATCGCTGATCCTTTCCACCCTTTCGGGTCTATGCCCCTTGAAGCGCTTGACGATATAAAAAACGCTTGCCGCTCCTCCGGCTCCAGTCAGCAACAGTTCTTTGAGGTTTAATGCTGCTGCAACACTATCGCCTGCGAGGAAGGATTTAGCTTGCTCGTAGAAGGTCTGTACGATCTCGAGAGCGATTTCGAACGAGCCTGGTGCAGTCGCCACGACATTGATGGTCATTCTGGGTGCATCAGGCCCGTTCAGTACCCGATTTGCCGTCTCGAACAACTGGCCGATGGCAAGCAAAGCGGGGGCGAGATCCCGGACGTTCATGTTGCCGTCTCGAACCGCATTGCCATCATAGGCGATGTTCAAACTTGTCCTGCTCATTTCCATCACCATCTTCCTCCCCGATTCAGAGGAAGACTATAATATCAGTGAAATCTCATAAAGACGTGTGTGATCGAGTTCGTCATCATGTTTAATGTACCGCATAACGACTACATCACAAGCTGTCTCTGCCTTCAGGGCCGGAACCGCTCCGCCCGGAATGCCGAGGCATCGAGGAAGGGTTTTTCGCCCGTCATCATCTCCGCCAGAAGCCGGCCCGTGACAGGGCCGAGGGTCAGGCCGTGGTGGGCGTGGCCGAAGGAGAACCAGACGTCGTCGTGGCGCGGGGCCTTGCCAATCACGGGCATCATGTCCGGCGTGCAGGGGCGGGCGCCCATCCAGGGCTCGGGGTCAAGACGATCGCCCAGCGGGAAGATCTGACGCGCCACCTTCTCGGCGCGGTCGAGCTGGACCGGCGATTTTGGCGCATCGCGGTCGGCAAATTCGGCGCCCGTGGTGAGGCGGATGCCCTGGCTCATGGGGGCGAGGAAATAGCCGCGCTCGGCATCCATGGTCCAGTCGTTCAGCACCGCATTGCCCGATGGCGCATAATGCATGTGATAGCCGCGCTTGATGCCGAGCGGCAGGCGGTAGCCGAGCGTTTCGGCGAGCCTGTCCGCCCAGGGGCCGAGCGCGAGCACGACCTCTTCTGCGGCGACCGTGCCCTCCGAGGTCAGCACCTGCCAGCCCTTGCCGGAGGCGGGCCGCTTCAGCGTCATCGCATCGCCGCGCACGAAACGACCGCCGAGGCTCTGGAAATAGGCGAGATAGGCCTGCGTCAGCGCATGCGGCGAAAGCACGGTCCAGGGTTCCAGCCAGCGCAGCGCGCCGACGAAGGCGGGCTTCAGATGCGGTTCGGCCCTGGAAAGCGCCGTTGCATCGAGCGCTTCATAGGCGACGCCGAAATCACGCTTCCAGCCTTCTGCAAGGGCATATTCGAGATCGCGCGCCTTTTCGGTGCGGAAGGCTTTCTGCCAGCCGCGCTTGCCGATCAGGTGCCCGGCCCCCGAGGCGCGGATCAGGTCGTCATGCTCGGAAATGCTGTTCTCGATCAGCGGCGCATAGGCGCGCGCGATCGCCTTGTGCCGCTCGGGCGCGGAATTCCACCAATAACGCAGCAGGAAGGGGGCGGCGGCGGGCAGCGCGGTTGCATGGTAATGCGCATCGATGCGGTTGTTCAGCATGTAGCGGATGAGAAGGCCGATCTCGCGGGGGAAACCATAGGGCACGACACCCTCGCGCTGGATCAGACCGGCATTGCCGAAGGAGGTTTCCTCGCCGGCGCCGCGGCGGTCGACCAGGACCACGTCGCGCCCGCGCCGCTGCAGATGCACGGCCACCGATACGCCCACAATGCCCGCACCCAGAACCAACGTGGTCTTCGCCATCTTTTTCCCTGTCATTTACATGCCGTCGGAGGCGGAAATTGCCCCTCGTCCTCCCTATGCGCAATTCTTAAATCGTCGCATAGGGAAAAACGCGCGAAAGATCGGCGAAATGCCGCTTTCGCCGTTTTCTCGACATGAGATAGGGCGTTCCGCCGCGGATTTGCAGGGAACGGCGAAAGGCGGCAGCCGCTCCGGTCGCGGGGCTGCCGCTTTGTCGTGGTGCAGGGGCTTGCCTTACTTCAGGCGGAAATCGAAGTGCTTGCGCACCTTCTCCTCGATCTTCCAGGTTCCCTTGAAATCATGCTCCACCACGAAGGCATCGCCGGCCTTGACGGTCACGGGCGTGCCGCCATCGGGGGTGATCACGATGCGACCTTCGAGCATGTGCACGAATTCATACGCCGAATAGGTGGCATGATAGGTGCCGGGCGTGCATTCCCAGACACCGGATGCCATGGACCCGTCGGAGGAGGTGTGCAGCGCCCAGGTCTTCATGGACGGCGTGCCCTCCACGACGACCCAGCCATCGAGGTCATTGGTATCGGGTTCGATGCCGGCGGTATCGCCGAGTCTGGTCACGGTCTGCATGGGCTGTCCTCCTGTGGTTTCGGTTGCGCCATCATGCATGCCGCCGGTGACGGGAGAAGATCAGGAACCGCAGCCGACTGTTCTTTTCACGAAGCCCGCAAGAGGGCGGGGATCAGGACCCCGCCTCAAGCTCGTCTGCGCCGTGGCGGCGGTTATATTTGATCGAGGCGGCGAGCGAGACGATGATGAGGCTCGCGCCGGCAAGGCCGGTAATCACCTCCGGCACTTCCATCGTCGTCTGCAGGTACATGATCAGCGCCAGCACGAGGATGGCATAGAAAGCGCCGTGCTCCAGATAGCGGTATTCTGAAAGCGTACCCTTTTCGACCAGCATGATGGTGAGCGAACGCACGTAGAGCGCGCCGATGCCGAGGCCGATTGCGATCACGAAGAGGTTTTTCGTGAGCGCGAAGGCCCCGATCACGCCGTCGAAGGAGAAGCTCGCATCCAGCACTTCGAGGTAGAGAAAGGCTCCGAAACCGCCGCGGGCTGCCGCCGACATCGTCGCCTGCCGCTGGTCCAGCAGTTCGCCCAGAACCTCCACCGCCAGGAAGGTCACGAGACCGTAGACTGCGGAATAGAGGAAGGTCGTCGCCTCTTCCCCATGCAGAATGCTGGTGAAGATCAGCACCACGATCAACACGATTGCCACTTCGATGCCGCGCACGGAGGTGCGGACCATGCGGCGCTCCAGCGCGCTGATCCAGTGCACGTCCTTCTCTTCATCGAAGAAATAGGTGAGGCCGACCATCATCAGGAAGGTGCCGCCGAAGGCGGAGATGGAGACATGTGCCCCTTCCATGATGTGGGCATAGGTATCGGGCTCGAAGATCGCGATGTTGAGTGCGGCGAGCGGGCTCACCTTCGTGGCGATCGCCACGATCGCCAGCGGGAAGAGGATGCGCATGCCGAAGACGGCGATGATGATGCCCCAGGTCAGGAAGCGTTGCTGCCAGACCGGCGTCATGTCCTGCAGCTTGCGGGCATTGACAATGGCATTGTCGAAGGAAAGCGAGATTTCAAGCACGCCGAGCACCGCGCAGATGAAGAGCGTGGTGGCGGCACCGCCCATCGTCCCCGTGGATTGCCAGCCGACGAAGGCGCCGAGTGCAAGTCCGATGGCGGTGAGGGCGAAGGCCCAATGGAAATAGGAGAGAACGCTTCTCTGTTTCTTGGTCATGCGGGGACATCCGCCGGCGGAATGAGCAGGCGGTGCCGACATCACGAGAGCGCCGTATAAACTCTCGCCAGAGGGGCCCGGCACCAATGTTCAAGAACTCCGCTCTAACTAGCCGAGTTTGCAGCGAGGTCAACCCCGACCTTGAGACGGTACGCCTCCGCCGTCAGGCCAGCACAAGCTCCACGCCTGC
>CAMFHT010000169.1 GCA_945952245.1 uncultured Rhizobium sp.
ACGGCATCAGCCTGCTTGCCGTGAACCGGCAGGGGCAGCGGCTTTCCGACCGCACGGCGAACATCGCGATCCGCAGCGGCGACATGCTTCTTCTCCAGGGCAATCGCCGCAGCCTGCCGGGATTCCTGCAGGAATTCGGCCTGCTGCCGCTCGCGGAACGCGCCATCCTGCTCGGCACGCCCAGAAACGTCTGGGTGCCGCTCGTGATCCTCGGGCTCGCCATGCTCGTCACCGCCTTCGGCTGGGTGCCGGTGCCGGTCGCCTTCTTCGCCGCCGCCGTCATGATGGTGCTCTTCAAGGTGCTGCCGCTCAACGATGTCTACAAGTCCGTGGACGGGCCGATCCTGATCATGCTCGCGGCGCTGATCCCGGTCTCGGATTCGCTTCGCAGCACCGGGGCCACCGACCTCATCGCCCACTGGCTGGGCTCGGTCGCGGCGGGAATGCCGGCCTGGGGCGCGCTTGCGATCATCCTGGTCACGACCATGGCCGTCACGCCCTTTCTCAACAATGCCGCAACCGTACTCGTCATGGGGCCGATCGCGGCAAGCTTTGCGGTCGATCTCGGTTACAGGCCCGAAGCCTTCCTGATGTCGGTGGCGATCGGGGCGGCCTGCGATTTCCTGACGCCCATCGGCCACCAGTGCAACACGCTGGTGATGGGCCCCGGGGGCTACAAGTTCAGCGATTATGCCCGTCTCGGTCTGCCGCTCTCCATCCTCATCAGCGTGACCAGCATTCCGGTCCTGCTCTGGGTCTGGCCCATCCATTAGCCATGCATGCCGGGCAAGGCGGCTTTCCCTTGACGCGCCGGACAGGATGTGGCCTAAGGCCCTCCTATCCCTAGTGAATGAAGGCCGCCGGCAGGCGCATCTGCGCCCATGCTCCGGCAGTATCCTTCCCGCAGCACGGACAAGGCCAATGACCACTTCCGGCGTACGCGTACGCATCGCACCCTCTCCCACCGGCGAGCCGCATGTCGGCACCGCCTACATCGCGCTGTTCAACTACCTCTTCGCCAAGAAGAACGGCGGCGAGTTCATCCTGCGCATCGAGGATACTGACGCGACCCGCTCCACCCCCGAGTTCGAGGAAAAGGTGCTGGAAGCCCTGCGCTGGTGCGGCCTGAAATGGTCGGAAGGCCCCGATGTCGGCGGCCCCTACGGCCCCTACCGCCAGTCGGACCGCAAGGAGATCTACCGGCCCTTCGTCGAGCAGATGGTCAAGGACGGCCATGCCTTCCGGTGCTTCTGCACGCCCGAGCGCCTGGAAAAGATGCGCGAGGAACAGCGCGCAGCCGGCAAGCCACCGAAATATGACGGCCTCTGCCTGAACCTCAAGGCCGAGGAAGTGACCGCCCGCGTCGAGGCCGGCGAGCCCCATGTGGTGCGCATGAAGATCCCGACCGAGGGCTCGTGCAAGTTCGTCGACGGGGTCTACGGCGAAGTGGAAATCCCGTGGGATGCGGTCGACATGCAGGTCCTCCTCAAGGCCGACGGCATGCCGACCTACCACATGGCAAACGTGGTCGACGACCACCTGATGAAGATCACCCATGTGGCGCGCGGCGAGGAATGGCTCGCCTCCGTGCCGAAGCACATCCTCATCTACCAGTATCTCGGGCTCAAGCCGCCGGTCTTCATGCATCTCTCGCTGATGCGCAATGCCGACAAGTCGAAGCTTTCCAAGCGCAAGAACCCGACCTCGATCTCCTATTATTCCGCGCTCGGCTACCTGCCGGAAGCGCTGATGAACTTCCTCGGCCTGTTCTTCATCCAGATCGCCGAAGGCGAGGAACTGCTGACCATGCAGGAACTGGCCGAAAAATTCGATCCGGAAAACCTTTCCAAGGCCGGCGCGATCTTCGACATCCAGAAGCTCGACTGGCTGAACGGCCGCTGGATCCGCGAGGCGATCACGGAAGAGAGCTTCCTCGCCCGCGTGCTGGAATGGGCATCCGAAAACGACCGCCTGAAGGAAGGCCTGAAGCTGTCGCGTTCGCGCATCACCAAGCTCGGCGAACTGCCCGATCTTGCCGGCTTCCTGCTGAAGTCGGAGCTCGGCCTGACGGCTGCCGATTTCGCCAAGGTGAAGTCGACGCCGGAAGAGCTGCAAGAGATCCTCTCCACCGTTCAGGCCGATCTCGAAAAGATGCCGGAATGGACCGTCGCCTCCATCGAGGCGGAACTGCGCGCCGTTGCCGACCGTCTCGGAAAAAAGCTGAAGGTCGTCGTCGCGCCGCTCTTCGTTGCGGTCACCGGCAGCTCGCGCTCGCTGCCGCTCTTCGACAGCATGGCGCTGCTCGGCCGCTCGGTCGTGCGCCAGCGGCTGAAGCTCGCCATCCAGATTGCCGCCTCCATGGTCGGCCCGAAGAACTGATTTCAGGACGCGAAGATGACTGAAAAGACCACCGAAACCGCCCTTTCTTCCGATGCGACGGAAGTGCGCCGCCAGAAGCTTCAGCTGCTGCGCGAGCAGATCGGCGACGTTTATCCCGCCCATTTCCACCGCACGATCACCAATGCGGAGCTGGCGGAGAAATATGTGGGGCTGGAGCCGGACACCGAATCCGGCGACATCGTGACGGTCGCAGGCCGCGTCTATTCCTCGCGCAACTCCGGCATGTTCATGGATATCCATGACGCCTCGGGCAAGATCCAGATCTTCTCGCACAAGGACACGACGCCGGAAGCCGCGCGTGCGCTTCTGCCGATGATCGATCTCGGCGATATCATCGGCGTCACGGGTGCGGTGCGCCGCACCAAGCGCGGCGAGCTGACCATCAACGCCCATGAAATCACCATGCTGACCAAGACGCTTCTTCCGATGCCGGAGAAGTATCACGGTCTCGCCGACATCGAGCTTCGCTACCGCAAGCGCCATCTCGACATCCTCACCAACGAGGAATCGAAGCTGCGCTTCCAGCAGCGCTCGAAGATCGTCTCGGGCATTCGCCGCTTCATGGAAAACGACGGCTTCATGGAAGTCGAGACGCCCATGCTGCACTCCGTCTATGGCGGCGCGACGGCCGAGCCCTTCAAGACCCACCACAACACGCTGAAGCTCGACATGTACCTGCGCATCGCGCCGGAACTGTTCCTGAAGCGCACGCTGGTTTCGGGCCTCACCGACAAGGTGTTCGAGATCAACCGCAATTTCCGCAACGAGGGCGTGTCTACAAGGCACAATCCCGAGTTCACCATGATGGAATGCTACTGGGCCTATGCCGATTACGAGGACATCATGGACCTCGTTGAGCGCCTCTTCGAGGAGCTGGCGGTGAAGATCCACGGCTCTCCCGAATTCACCTATGGCGACAGGCAGATCTCCTTCAAGGGTCCCTTCCGCCGTGTGCCCATGCCGCAGGCGGTGCTCGAGCAGACCGGCATCGACTTCCTCGCCATCAAGTCGGACGAGGAGGCCCGCGCTGCCGCGATGGCCAAGGGCTTCGAGGTGGAGAAGGACGCGACCTGGGGCGAATGCCTCGCCTTCATCTTCGAGGAAACCGTCGAGGGCTCGCTCATCCAGCCCTCGCATGTCACCCACTTCCCGAAGGACATCTCGCCCTTCGCCAAAGAAGTGCCGGGCGAGCCGCGCCTCGTCGAGCGCTTCGAGACCTATTGCAACGGCTGGGAAATCGGCAATGCCTTCTCCGAGCTCAACGACCCCGTCGAGCAGCGCGACCGCATGGTGGACCAGCTCAAGCAGGCCCATGCACGCGGCGAGAAGGACAAGCAGCTGGACGAGGAATTCCTCGACGCCATGGACCAGGGCATGCCGCCCGCCGGCGGCCTCGGCATCGGCGTCGACCGCCTGATCATGCTGCTCACCAACGCGCCCTCGATCCGCGACGTCATCCTGTTCCCGGCCCGCCGGCAGAAGGCGGATTGATCAAGGGCATCCACATTTAAGGCATGAAAAGGGCAGAGGAATCGCTTCCTCTGCCCTTTGTGATTTCGGGACCGTGTGCTTCGATCAGTGGCCGCTTTTCTTCTTGCGGCGAGCGAGCATGTTGAGGATCTCGACCAGTGCGGAGAACGCCATGGCCGCGTAGATGTAGCCCTTCGGCACATGGAAGCCCATGCCGTCGGCGATCAGCGTCATGCCGATCATCATCAGGAAGCCCAGCGCCAGCATGACGATGGTCGGGTTCTTCTCGATGAAGGCGGAGAGCGGGCCGGCTGCAAACAGCATGACCGTTACGGCGAAGACCACGGCGACCACCATGATTGGCAGGTGGGGCGTCATGCCGACTGCGGTGATGATGCTGTCGATCGAGAAGACGAGATCGAGCAGCAGGATCTGACCGATGGCCGATGCGAGCGTGTTGGTGGCCGTACTCGCGATGAAATCCTCGTTCTTCTCCTCCGGGTCCACATTGTGATGGATCTCCTTCGTCGCCTTCCACACCAGGAAGAGGCCGCCGGCGATCAGGATCATGTCCTTCCAGGAGAAGGCATGGCCGAAGACTTCGAAGACGGGATCGGTGAGATGCACGATCCAGGCCGCGGTGCCGAGGAGAGCCAGCCTGAGCACGAGCGCCAGCGCGATTCCGATATTGCGGGCGGGGCGGCGCTGTTCTTCCGGCAGCTTGTTGGTGAGAATGGAGATGAAGACCAGGTTGTCGATGCCGAGAACCACTTCCATCACGATCAGCGTGACGAGCGCGATCCAGGCGGACGGATCCTGGAGAAGGGGGAGAATGTCCTGCATGTGAAACCTTTCCTCGATGGGCCTGCGGTTTCATGCAAGGATCATGCACCGTCCGCTGCGCCAATGTGTCGTCCGCAGCGTCTGGTTTCAACAGACAATATGATTCTGCTGCACGCCGCGCTCCGGAAAAGCGGATAGCATGCGGATGACGAAGCGCAAATGGCGCCGATCAGGCGCCCCTGCCGGGCGGTTCGGTGCCGTAGGCGCATAGGAACATGCGGACCGCACTATCGACGCGGCGCCTGATCTCGTCGGCCGGTACCGCATCCTCGATGTTTCCGAAGAGACGGAGTTTGAACAGGCCGGCGGTACAGAGTTCGAGGAACTGCATCGCGGCGAGTGGTATGTCGTCGATCTCGAGCCGGCCGGCGCTCACCTGCTGCTGCAGATAGGCCTCGATGACCGACTTCAGGCTCTCCGGGCCCGTGACGAAGAAACGCGTCGCAAGCTTCGGCATGCGCTCGATCACGCCCACGACGGTGCGCATGGCATTGATCGAGCCGGGGCTGAGCACATGCTTGGCGAATACGTTACCGAACTGCGACAGCGCCTCGCGTGCCGGCACGTCGGATGTGAGCGTGCTGCGGATCGATGCAACCAGGCGCGCGCGTTCCCGTTCTATCAGCGCAGCAAACAGGTCTTCCTTGTTGTTGAAGTAGACGTAGATCGTGCCCTTCGAAACCTGCGCCTCGCGCGTGATGTCGTTCATCGTGGCCGCGTCGAAGCCCTTCTTCATGAAGACGCTCTTTGCGCCTTCGAGAATCTGGTCGCGCTTGCGCGGATCCTCGCCGGCGGCCCGACGGCCGGACAGTCCCTGGTCGGCCTCATCCTGACAGGAATTGGCAGCAGGGCCGTCTATGATGGACGTGTCGTTAGACATACGGTTACCAATGATCAAAAAGTTTTCGAACCGCTCGGTTCGATTTCACTTGATATGATCATTTGTTGGCACTATGTCAATGTTAAATGATTAAACCAGTTGGTTCGATCCAACCGCGAACAGGCAGCATCCCCATGGCAGCGAAGAATAGAACGGGCGCTATCCGCGCCATAGACGCGGATGAAACGGTCGAGGGCGTCCATGTCCCCGTCGAAGCCGGCGAGGAAACCGTAGCAAAGGCCGAACCGCAGGCCGCGACCGCTCCCCCGCCTGCCGCTGCCGTGGAGCCGCCGAAGAAGAAGCGCCGTGGCTTCGTGCTGCCCGTCATCCTGCTTGCGCTCGCGGGAGCCGGCAGCTGGTACGGCTATAACTACTGGATCGATGGCCGCTTCATGATCTCGACTGATGATGCCTATATTCAGGGCGATATCGCGACGATCTCGCCCAAGGTCTCCGGCTATGTCGAGAAGGTGAACGTGACCGCCAACCAGCACGTCAAGGCCGGCGATACGCTGGTGACGCTCGATGCCGGCGACTACCATATCGCGGTCGACCAGGCGAAGGCACAGATCAATTCCGCAAATCTCTCGCTGACCCGTATCGATGCCCAGATCGTCGGTGCCGAAGCGGCGCTGAAGCAGGCCGAAGCCCAGCAGCAGGCAAACCTTGCCCAGCAGCGCGGGGCGAAGCTTGCCCAGAGCCGTGCCAAGGAACTGAGCAACCGGGCGGTTTCGAGCACGGCGACGCTCGACGCTGCGGACGTCGCCGCTTCGCAGGCCGATGCCGCCGTGGCTGCCGGTGATGCGGGCATCGCCGCTGCCAAGGCCAATATCGGGCTTCTGCGTGCACAGCGCGCCGAAGCGGAGAGCCAGATCAAGTCGCTGGAACTTTCGCTCCAGAAGGCCGAGCGCGATCTTTCCTTCGCAACGCTGAAGGCGCCGTATGACGGCATCATCGGCAATGTCGCGATCCGTGAGGGCGACCTCGTTTCGCCGGGCGCCCGCCTTGCGGCGCTGGTACCGAGCTCGGAGCTGTTCATCGAGGCGAACTTCAAGGAAACCCAGGTCGCGAAGCTCGTTCCGGGTGAAAAGGTCCACATCCACGTGGATGCCTACAAGGATCAGGATCTGGTCGGCACCGTGACATCGATCTCGCCGGCCTCCGGCTCGGTCTTCTCCATGCTGCCGGCGGAAAACGCGACGGGCAACTTCACCAAGGTGGTTCAGCGCATTCCGGTGCGCATCGCGATCCCCAAGGAGAAGCTCGACGAGGGCACCCTTCGCGCCGGCATGAGTGTCGTCGTCGACGTGGACAGCCGGACCGCGCCGCAGAAATAAGCCGCCTTGCGGTTGTCTGAACGATAGAAGAGGCGGAGCCGGATCATGGCGGCCACAGCAGCAAGAGCACCTGGCGCCGTCGCGGTCGCCAAGGATACCGATCGCATGGATCCCCGCCGGGTCGTGGCCTTCTTCGCCATGGTATTCGGCATGTTCATGGCGATCCTAGACATCCAGATCGTTTCTGCCTCGCTTGCCGAGATCCAGGCCGGCCTCTCCGCCGGGTCGGACGAAATCGCCTGGGTGCAGACGGCCTATCTGATCGCGGAAGTGATCATGATCCCGCTTTCGGGCACGCTGGCGCGCATCGTTTCCACCCGCGTTCTGTTCGCGACCTCCGCCGCCGGCTTCACCATGGCCTCCGCCATGGCGGCGACGGCGACGAACATCGACCAGATGATCATCTACCGCGCCATCCAGGGCTTCATCGGCGGTGGCATGATTCCCTCCGTCTTCGCGGCGGCCTTCACCATCTTCCCGGCTTCCAAGCGGCCCATCGTCTCGCCGCTGATCGGTCTCGTCGCGACGCTTGCGCCGACGATCGGCCCGACGGTCGGCGGCTACCTAAGCCATGCCTTCTCCTGGCACTGGCTGTTCCTCATCAACGTCATCCCCGGCATCATCGTCACCGCCGTCACCTGGTCGCTGATCGATTTCGACGAGCCGGATTTCTCGCTCTTCAAGAAGTTCGACTGGTGGGGCCTCGCCTCCATGGGCGTGTTCCTCGGCTCGATGGAATACGTGCTGGAAGAGGGAAACAACAAGGACTGGTTCAGCGACGAGAAGATCGTCATCGGCACCGTGGCCATGGTGATCGGCGGGATCTTCTTCTTTTACCGGGCGCTGACGCGGCCCTTCCCGGTGGTGGATCTCAAGGCCTTCAAGGATTCGAACTTCACGGTCGGCTCGATCTTCTCCTTCATCATGGGCGTCGGCCTTTATGGCCTCACCTATCTCTATCCGCTCTTCCTCGGGCGGATCAGGGGCTATGATGCGCTGATGATCGGCGAGACCATGTTCGTCTCGGGTCTCTCCATGTTCCTGACGGCGCCGATTGCCGGCGCGCTGTCGGCCCGCATGGACCCGCGCATCATGATGGCCATGGGCTTCAGCGGCTTTGCCGCCGGCACCTGGATGATGAGTCACATTACCGCCGACTGGGATTTCTACGAGCTGATCCTGCCGCAGATCCTCAGAGGCTGCTCGCTGATGATCTGCATGGTGCCGATCAACAACCTCGCGCTCGGCACGCTGCCGCCGGACCGCATCCGCGGCGCATCCGGCCTGTTCAACCTGACCCGCAACCTCGGCGGCGCGGTCGGTCTCGCGATCATCAACACCGAGCTGACGAGCCGTTCGCAGGAACACTTCGCCCGTCTTTCCGAACACATCACCTTCGGCAATCGCGAGGCGGTGAACTGGCTGAACTCGGTTGCCGGCAACTATACGAGCTACGGCCTCGACGGGCCGGAGGTGGCGCTGAAGAAGCTGAACGGCATGGTGACCCAGCAGTCCTGGATCCTCTCCTTCATCGACATCTTCACGGGGCTGACCGTGCTCTTCGCGGCCCTCGTCCTCCTCGTCGCCTTCATGAAGAAACCCAAGGCGGCAGCGCCCGCCGGCTCCGGCCACTGACTTCCCTGCCAGTCCGGAGCTTTCCTCGCCCCTCCCCGCATTTGCGGGGAGGGGAATCGCATATGGCGGCAAAGTCCCCCTCCCCCTTGTGGGGAGGGGTTAGGGGTGGGGG